>JAUNSE010000437.1 GCA_030539415.1 Desulfovibrionaceae bacterium | reverse complement strand
CCGCGCCCTCTATGGTGCGGCGGGCAGTCTCGCGGGTGGCGGACCGGTTGACGGCGCGGTTGATGAAGCGCTCGCCGAAGGAAGAGCTGTCCTCGTCCGTGAGGCCGGCGGCTACGGCATTGTCCGCCAGACGGACCAGATCCGTGTCCATGCGGCTTGTGCCGCCGCCGTCCTGTCCGACCTCGCCGCCGCCTATGGACTCCTGGCTCGCGCTGACCCGTAGATAGAGCAGGCTGTCAGTGCCCTCCACGCTGCAGTCGATGGTCACAAGGTCGCTCGCGGACATTGCCTGCAGGTCGCCGGAGAGGGTGATGACCAGATCCTCGCCGTTCCAGGCGGCGCTGTCGGCCTCGATGCCTCCGGCGGCGCTGGCTATGCTGTACAGTCCGGTCCCCGAGATATTGGTGACGACCAGAGTGGCGCCGCTTGTGACGGAAAGGCTTCCGTCCGTCGAAATGGCCGCGGTCTTCGCGGTCAGGTCGGCCTCCGAGGAAGCCGCCGTGTCGAGCACGGCGCTGTCCATGGCCAGAATGGAGTCCTGGCCGAAGCTCACCCCGCCGTCCGCTCCGCTCTCCGAGGCGAGCGCGAGGCTTGTGGCACCGAGACTGACCGCGCTGCCCAGGGCGAGCACGCTGCGGTCCCCGGCCGCCGGAGAGGAGGAGGTGACAATGCCCGCCTGCCTGATGGTCTGGGAAAGGGACGCGAGGCTGGCGCTGCCGCCAAGGGCCAGAATGGAGCCCGTGCCGACGCTGATGGAGCCTGTGCCGAAGGAGCTCGCGCCCAGATCCTCGATGACGGCCAGCGCTCCCGAGGTGAGGGTGAGCGAGCCGGACTCCAGGGCCGCGGAGGCGAGGGAGACCGTGCCGCCGTCCACGATGAAATCGGCCTGATTGGTGAGGGAGGCGGAATCGCCCGCTATGGTGCCGGTCACGGTGATTGTGCCGGAACCGCTGTTGCAGATTGTGTCCGAGGCTGTCTCGAGGATGACAGTGCCGGTGATATTGAGGGTTCCGGCATTGTAGATGGCGCCGCCGTCGCCGGCTGCGCTGTTGCCCGAAAAAGTATTGGTGCCGCCCAGGGTGAAGGTGCCGGTATTGCAGATGGCACCGCCGTTGCCCGAGGCGCTGTTTTCGGCAAACACAGCCGTGCCGTTCTGAGTGACCGTGCCGGAGTTCCAGATGGCCCCGCCGTCGTCAGCCGAGCTGTTCTTCTCGAAGGAGACGGTGGCGCCTTCCTCCACGGTGATGGAGGTCGAGTACGACCCCCTGTTGTTGCGGATGGCGCCGCCCACACTGGTGTCCGTGCTGACGGCACCGGTGGTGCTGTTGCCGGCGAAGGTCACGACAGCACCTTCCCTGATGGTGACTGCGGCATTGTAGTTGTTGAGGGCGCCGCCGTTTTCGGCTGTATTGCCGTCAAAAGTCACCGTTCCCGAAAGGGCGAGGTCAGCGCGGTCGTTGTAGATCGCACCGCCGTAGACGGCAGAATTGTTTGTGAACGTGGTCGTTCCGGCAATGGTTGTGGAGGCGGTGATTCCGTCAACGATGTTCCTGTCATTCCATGTATAGACGAAAACGCAGAGGGCGCCGCCGTTGCGGCCGGCTGAGTTGCCCGTGAAGGTGACGTCCGTCAGGGTGAGACTGCCCTTGCTGAAGATGGCGCCGCCGCCCCAGCCGGCCTCGGCGCTTGTGGACGTGTTGCCGCTGAAGGTCGAGTCGCTGACGGTCAGGGTGCCGGAGCTGTAGATGGCGCCGCCGTACTGGACGGTCGTGTTCGACTCGAAGGACATGCCGGAGAGGACGAGCGTCTCCCGGCTGTAGATGGCGCCGCCGTCGAGGGTGGCGCTGTTGCCGGAGAGCGTCAGCCCGGACATGGTCGTCGTGACAGTGTCGGACGAAGAGTAGATGCTGAGGGCACCGCCGTTCTCTCCGCTGGATCCGGAGAGCGTGTACGACGAGGCCGTCTCGCTGTCGATGGTGGTGTCTTCTGTCAGTGTCGTATTGGCCCAGGCGGCCTGCGGCGCGAGAAGCAGCGCCCCGGCCAGAACCAGGCCGGCCAGATGGTTGAGCGTGCGGCATCTGGCGAGCACCGAGCGGTACTGCCGGACAAGATGTGTGAGGGCTCCCTGTGTCAGTTTCAGCATTTGGTCATAACTCCCTGAAGCATATGCTGCGCGGTGCCGCGGCAGGCAGGCGCCGTGCGCTGGATTTGGCATTTCCTGTACAGCAATTCCGCATGAAACAGAATGCAATTTTGTCTGTAACAAAGTCTTCTCTCGGCCAAAAAGCGAAAGAATGACTGACAAACCTTTTGTTCTTCTTTGTTGTGACAGAACACAGACAGGCATTTTCCGCCGGATTCTGCACTGTATAAAGAGAAAGCATCACTGTCATGCGACGGAACAATGA
>JAUNSE010000436.1 GCA_030539415.1 Desulfovibrionaceae bacterium | reverse complement strand
GCCGCGACCGCAGATGCCGGCCTGAGCAGCCGGCAGAACATGACGCAAGACTGGCCGGGCGGGCCATCCGGATGGACTGTCCGGACGGCGGGCGCGATCCCGGACGGCCATGCCGCCGGGGCCCTTCGGCGTCCCCGGCCGGAGGGTTTGGCTGCTAGCGTCCCAGCGTGGCGGCCTTCCAGCGGCCGTCCTCGTGCAGGAAGAACCACACGATGCGCTCCGTGTTCGGATCGCCGCCGGCGGTCTCCTTCCAGACGTAGTCGACCTCGACTCTGGCCGTGCCGTCCTCCTCGAAGGAGTGGCCGGCTATGGTCATGGCCAGCAGGGCCTTGCCGGGGGCCACGTCCTCGTCGGTGAGGTTGGCCCGAAGCAGCTGCTCCAGCGGGCCGGTGACCAGATTCCCGACGGCGTCCCAGTCGCGGTAGTCCCAGTGCCAGATGGTGTGAAGGATGGACAGCGCCTCTTCGGGCAGCCGCTCCCTGGTCTCGTCCGTGAGCATGGTTCAGGCCGCCTGCGTGTCCAGGCCCTTCTTGGCCGCTCTGCGCAGCGCCAGGCGGATGTTGCTCTCGGGCATGCGGTATTTGGCCGCGAGCTGGGCGAGGGTGGCGCCCTCGCGGTGCAGACGGGCCAGTTCGGCCAGCTGATCGGCGCCGAGTCTGGTGGCGAAGGTGGTCTCAAGCTCTACTTGTGGGCTCATAAGAGAAAGTGCTCCTGCAGTGCCTTGGCGGTCATTGTCGTCTCGCGGGGCTCCTGGTCCCGCTCCGCCTCGGGCACGGTACTTGTATGCCAAAACGCGCGCAATGGCAAAACTTTCTGCGCCCCCGCGGCCGGAAAAAGAAGAAAAAGATGTTCCAGACGCATGCGCAGCCCCCGGGCGGGCGGATTGCGGCGCCCAGGCCCTTCACAGGTGACAGAAAGGCCCTATATTCTGTATCATTGGAGAACGGACGGCCCGCCCCGGCCTGTGCCGGGCGCAGGGCCGCTCCCCCGGCCGTGAGAAAACCGCGCTAAACCGCATGTTCGACCGTCCGCCGCCGACGCGGACGGACAGGAGTCACACAGAAATGATGTTCGACGGCAAGAGCGAAGTGAAGAAAATGCTGTCCGAGGCCCTGGTGATGCAGGCCGCGGGCTGGGCCTACGACCGGGCCGTGGAGGGTTCCTCCTCGGTGCCGGGTCTGGGATCGGCCTATCGGGAGGCCGAGGAGTATCAGGACGCGAACAGGACCTGCGAGCAGTGCGTCGACAGCCTGGTCCGCTGGACCAAGGCCAGGGTGGCCGCCTCGGGCTTTGTCCTCAACCTGGGCGGCGCCGTCACGCTGCCCGCGGCCATACCGGCCGACCTCGCCGCCCTCTTTTACCAGCAGATGCGCATGGCCGCGGCCATAGCCTGGCTGTGCGGCGAGCGCGAGCTGCACGGGCTCAGGGTCAGGACCCTGTGCCTCGCGAGCCTCGCCGGCGACGGCGCGAGCCTGTGCCTGGACGAGGCCGGCCTCGGCAAGTCGATGGACCGCCAGCTCTACGAGGCCGGCAGGGCCTGCAGCGGCCAGGTCCTCACCCAGTTCAACAGGGTTCTCGGCGCCAAGGTGCTGACGCGCATGGCCCAGTCCGGCCTGCTCACGGCAGGCCGCTTCGTGCCCCTTCTGGGCGGCTTTCTCGGCGCGGGCATCAACGTACACTACACGGCGGCCGTGGCCCGGGCCGCGAAGGGCTTCTTCCTGCCGCGCGAGGCGGCCTGAACGACCGGCGCGTGCGCCGACACGGAGATCAGCAGATGACAGAGACAGCAGCCGCGCCGGACGCGCGGGAAGAGAAGGCGTCCATTCTGGTCAGGGCCGTCGACTGGGCCTTTGACCGCGCCGTGCAGGGTGTGCCCGGCACGGAGTCCGCGGCCGAGCTCGCGGAGCGCTTCCGCGCCATGGACCTTGAGCCGCGCGAGCGCGTGGCGAAGCTCGTGCGCAGCCAGGCCTTCAGGACCGGGGCCACAGGCTTCGCGGTCAATCTGGGCGGCCTCGCGGCCATGCCGGTCGCCATACCGGCCGACTTCGCCAGCCTCATGTTCGTACAGATGCGCATGGTGGCGGCCATAGCCATGCTGAGCGGCGTGACGGACCTGCATGACAGCCGCGTCAGGCTCCTGTGCGTGGCCTGCCTGGCCGGCGAGAAGATACTCGTGCCCCTGAAGGACATGGGCATAGCCATGAGCGTGAACGCGGCCCACACGGCCGCCGCGGCCGTGTCCCAGGCTGCGGCGGGCCAGGTGCACGCCGCCGTGGGGGCGACCCTCCTGCACAAGTTCGGCCATGCCGGCGCCGCCCATTTCGGGCGCGCCCTGCCGCTTGTCGGCGGCGTCGTGGGCGGGGGCGTCAACATGGCCTTCACCTGGTGCGTCGGCCGGGCGGCGGAAAAGCT
>JAUNSE010000435.1:586-2424 GCA_030539415.1 Desulfovibrionaceae bacterium | reverse complement strand
TCACCTCGGACAATGTCTC
Organism: Desulfovibrionaceae bacterium; assembly: GCA_030539415.1. Classification (GTDB taxonomy): domain Bacteria; phylum Desulfobacterota; class Desulfovibrionia; order Desulfovibrionales; family Desulfovibrionaceae; genus Desulfovibrio. The sequence continues at coordinate 2,405 of JAUNSE010000435.1, read as the reverse complement.
CGTCTCCATCGACGGCGTCATCTACCTGCAGGTCGTGGATCCCCAGAAGTCCGCCTACGGCATCTCCGACTACGTGCTCGGCGCCGTGCAGCTGGCCCAGACCTCGCTGCGCTCGAGCATAGGCCGCATGGCCCTGGACAAGACCTTCGAGAGCCGCGAGCACATCAACAGGGAGGTCTGCTCGGACCTCAACGCCGCCACGGCCAGCTGGGGCGTGAAGATCCTGCGCTACGAGATACGCGATCTCACGCCCCCCAAGAGCATCATGGAGGCCATGGAGCGCCAGGTGAAGGCGGAGCGCGAGAAGCGCGCCATGGTCCTGCAGTCCGAGGGCGAGAAGCAGAGCAAGATCAACATCGCCGAAGGCCAGCGCGCCGCGGCCATCGCCCTGTCCGAGGGCGACAAGATGGCCCAGATCAACCGCGCCGAGGGCGAGGCCGCCCAGATCCTGCAGCTGGCCCAGGCCACGGCCGAGGGCCTTGACCAGATAAAGCAGCAGCTCGGCGGCGACGCCGTGGCCGCGGCCCAGCTCAGGCTGGCCGAGGCCTACATCGCCGAGTTCGGCAGACTGGCCGAAAAGAGCAATACCCTCATCATTCCGGCGGACGCGGCCTCGGTGGGCAGCATGCTCGGCCTTGTCACCGGCATGCTGCGTCCCGGCGAGGGCCTGAACAGCAAGGCCTGAGGCCTGGCAAAAGCCTGACGGGCCGGGCGGCCGCCCCTGCCGGCGGCCCGCCGATCCGGCCTTCCCGTGCCGCGCGGATTTTCGCGCGGCACTTGTTTTTGTCGGCCCCACTCTGTACATTGACCCCATGATGGGTGCGGAGAAAGCCATGGGGACTTCTTCGGACCCGTTGTCCGAGTTTGCCTTCACGGCCCTGTCCTCCCCCTGGACAAGCTCCTCTCGCACTGGAGCGCGGGCACGGCAGTCAGCCCAAAAGCCGGTAAAACTCTGGCCCCCGCATTTCCAACTCCCCAGTCACAATGGAGCTTGTGTATGATGCGTCGCATTTTTCTTCTCGCAGCCCTCATGCTGGTCCTGACCGTGGGCAATGCCATGGCCGACACCAAAAAAGTCTATTCCGTCGCCAGCGACTGCGCCTGGCCGCCCATGGAATTCCTCGGTGACGACAAGAAGCCCCAGGGCTTCTCCGCCGATCTGCTCGCCGCTCTGGGCGAGGAGCTGGGCGTCACCTTCAATCAGGTCAACATCGCCTGGGACGGCATCTTCTCCGCCGTCGCCGCCGGCAAGTTCGACTTCATCGCCTCGTCCGTGACCGTCACCGAGGAGCGCAAGAAGACCTTCCTCTTCTCCGATCCCTACTATCAGGTCGTGCAGGCCGTGGTCATGCTGAAGGGCAAGTCCGTCAAGGATCTGGCCGAACTCAAGGGCAAGAAGGTCGGCGGCCAGATCGGCACCACCGGCATCTTCGTCATCGACAAGGCCAAGGTCGGCGCCGTCATCAAGGAGTACGAGGACGTGGGTCTGGCCATGGAGGAGCTGAAGTCCGGCCGTCTTGACGCCGTCATCTGCGACGACAACGTGGCCTCCTACTACGCCAACGTGAAGAAGGGCTTCGAGAACACCATGCATGTGGTGCTGAAGACCACCGAAACCGAAGACCTCGCCTTCTGCCTCAACAAGAAGGACAAGGATCTGTGCGCCCTGCTCAACGACGGCCTGAAGCGTATCAAGGCCAACGGCAAGTACGACGCCATCGTGAAGAAGTGGGGCGGCAACTAGGCCCCGCGGCCGCGGCACAGGCCGCGGCATCAGTCCGACTGTAACTGCCGGGGCCCCCGGGTCCCGGCAGAGCCA
>JAUNSE010000435.1:0-576 GCA_030539415.1 Desulfovibrionaceae bacterium | reverse complement strand
CCTGTCTATGATGCGTCGCGTTTTTCTCCTGGCAGCCCTGCTGCTGGTCCTGACCATGGGCAATGCCATGGCCGACACCAAAAAAGTCTATTCCGTCGCCAGCAACTGCACCTGGCCGCCCATGGAGTTCCTGGGCGACAACAAGCAGCCCGTCGGCTTTGACGCCGACCTGCTCGCCGCTCTGGGCGAGGAGCTGGGCGTCACCTTCAAGCAGACCGACACCGCCTGGGACGGCATCTTCTCCGCCGTCGCCGCCGGCAAGTACGACATCGTCTGCTCGTCCGTGACCGTCACCGAGGACCGCAAGAAGGTCTTCCTCTTCTCCGATCCCTACTATCAGGTCGTGCAGTCCGTGGTCATGCTGAAGGACAAGTCCATCAGCAGCCTGGCCGACCTCAAGGGCCTCAGGGTCGGCGGCCAGATCGGCACCACCGGCATCTTCGTCATGGACAAGGCCAAGACCGGCGCCATCATCAAGGAGTACGAGGATGTGGGCCTGGCCATGGAAGAGCTGAAGGTCGGCCGCGTTGACGCGGTCATCTGCGACAGCTGCGTGGCCGCCTACTACGCCAACGT
>JAUNSE010000434.1 GCA_030539415.1 Desulfovibrionaceae bacterium | reverse complement strand
ATCCTCGTCGAGCATGGAGGCGTATCTGGCCATGTATTCGGCGTCGCGCTTCTCGGCCTGCTTCTTGCCGTAGATATTGCCGCCGATGGCGCCGGCAGCACCGCCGGCCACGGCACCGGCCACGGCGCCCTTGGCGCTGCCGGTGGCGAGACCGCCCACAACGGCGCCGGTCAGCGCGCCGATGGCGGCGCCGGCAGCGGTGGACTTGGCCACGGAGTTTTCGTCGTCACGAAGCTTCTGAATGGGCTCGTAGCACTGGGGGTAGTGGTTGACCTTGGTCTGCTGCTCGCCGTACTGGCTGACGCAGCCGGGCATCAGCAGGGCGAGAGAGAGCAGGGAGACCGCGACGAAGCGGGTTCCGGAGAGACGTTTGACCATGATGTTTTCCTTGTGCAGAGGTGATGGATGATTTTGCCCCAAAAACACCTGATGTCCTCCCGGGCGGCTGGCAGAGCGCGCCTGCGTCCGGCTCCTTGCGCGCCGGACCGGCCCCAGAGTTTTCTTGCGGGGAGTGCGGCTCCGCGCTGTCACGGCCGGGTGAACACTATTAGCAGAGACTTTAACGAAAAACCGTACGGAGGCAAGCGAAAAAAAATCTTCAATCCATAGCAGTGTGGACTGTAATCCACAAAAAAATTTGTCAGGCCCCGATGCGTCCTCCATCAGGCAGGTCTGGTCGGAACAGAGACAGATCTTTGCTCTTAAAAAATAGTGTGATCAAAGTATGTTATACTTTGAAAATCAGTTTCTGCCGCAGTTGTGTGCATGTTAATGATCCGGCAGGCAATGGATTGCGGTACAAGATGCGGGAGAACGGCGTTTGTCCATATCCGAGAAAAACAGATTCGCGTCCATGCAAGTCCATATTTGAGCACTGTGTATTAACACGTCTGTCATGACAAACGTGATCCCGGTTGCAAACAAATATGTGGAAGAGTTCTCCGGATAAAGATATTTGTGGAAGACGGAATGCACATCGAAACCGGGAAATGGACCGCAGTCTCCACGGCCGGTAATGAGAGGCGTGGGGGACTGAAGATGTCATCAGATGACAACTGGTTGATATTCCATCAATTTACCGTCGAATTGGCATAAAGCCAATCTGCACGCCGCAAATGGGCGATCCGCTGCCGGGCACATTATACCGGAAAATAGTCCACACAGTAGTGGATTCACTAGAAATTTCCATTTGCCAGAACCATGTGAGTCACGCATAATACCCGCAATCAAAAGTTAAAAACCATGAGAAGGAGGGCCCATGGAGTCCAACGCTACTCTCCCGCCGTCTGAGGCAGAGAAGACGGGTAATGAGGTATTCCGCGTCAGCCGCCTGCTTCAGATCGCGCACGGCATACGTGAAAACCCCCATCAGCCGATCGACGAGCTTCTGCGCCGCCTAGGCATAGGCAGAAGCCAGTTCTACAAGGACAAGGCCGCACTGGGACAGGTCGGCTTCCGCTTCGAATACAGCAAGACCAAGGGATTCACCATTGTCGAAGACAGGCTGACGCCCATCACCGGGCTGAGCCTCTCGGACCGTCTTGTCCTCATGTTCGCGCTCGAGCATCTGTGCTCCACCGGCGAGGGCACGCTGGCGGCTCTGGCCATGGAGGCCGGACGCAAGCTGGCGGGCGGCCTGCCGTCCCCTTTCAAGGAAAAGCTGCTCGAATGCTTCGACACGCAGGTGGCCAGCGGCTTCGGCGCCAGAAACGAAATCCTCAGCGTGCTGCGCGAGGCGCTCATCAGGGGTCAGAGGCTGCGCATTCTCTACACCCGCAGCGGCACCTGGGAGCAGCGCTGGCGCGAGGTGGATCCGCGCCACATCTACATGCGCCAGAGAACGCTGTACCTGTACGCCCGCACGGCCGATGAGAACCCGCCGCAGTGGAAGGTCTTCCGCGTGAGCCGCATACAGCAGATTCAGCACACCGGCGTCAGCATCACGTGGCGTCCCGACGAGGACGACGGCTTCTACGAGCGTCAGAAGAACGCCTTCAACGCCTTCCTCGGCAGCGACCCCCGCTCCATCACCATCCGCTTCACCGGCCAGGCCTGCCACTACGTGCGCGAGCAGAAGTGGCATCCGAGCCAGCAGATCGAGGAAAATTCCGACGGAAGCCTGCTCTTCACGGTCAATGTGGCCGAGCCCATGGAAGTCGTCCGCTGGTCCCGCCAGTTCGGCGACGAAGCTTCGGTGGTCAGCATCCAGGGAGAGCACGACGAGCGCGATGACGAATAGCTGAACGGCCGAAGACGGAACTTTCGGCTGTCCGGGACGAACCGGACAGGCCTCCGGTTCCCGCCTTCTTCAGCCCCAGTTCAGGTCCCCGTCCATCTGCGCTGTTTCGGCCCGGCCAGACCGAACAAAAGCCCGCGCTGCCATTTGGCAGGGCGGGCTTTGTACTTGTCTGACTCTCTCTGACGT
>JAUNSE010000433.1 GCA_030539415.1 Desulfovibrionaceae bacterium | reverse complement strand
AGTGAATGTTCTCAGAACTGGCTCTTTTTCCCAGTGTTAACTGACAGTATTACTGTCAGTGGGCGTTCTGTTTATGTCCTGATGTTTTTTGTCAATGTGCTTAAACAAATCAGAAAATATTTTATTGTATAAATTTAAAAATTGCATATATCAATTTATATTTTTTATGCAAATATACTGTAAATAAAATTTTTCTGAACATTCAATACTGCAAAAGTTTGTAAAACATTGTCTGATTTAAAATTAAAGAAATGCATTTATCCGTAAAAAAGTGTCAATTCTGATCAATATGGAGAGAAAATTTTTCCGTCATTATGTTGTAAACAGACAGAAAGACATCATTGATGTTTCTGCCCAAAAACATGTGTTTCATTGATTGGTAAATTGAAAAAACTCATGTCATGACAGGAGGTTGTGCGCAGAAAGGCTGCTCCGGCCGCCGTCTGTCCGGGACGCCGGGCGTTCGGCCCGTCCCCGAGCCTCGCGGCCTGCCGTCAGACAGCCGGCAGGCAGTCTGCCGGTTCCGGGTGAAGGGGCTCGAAATGCTGCCCGCACCCCGGGCAGTCGCAGAGCCCTCGTGAAGCCGGCCCTCCTGCCGGGCAGCCCGTTTTCTTCCCGCCACTCCTGCTCGTCCGGAGAAGGGCCGGCGCCGGGGCAGGGCAGCCGCACGAGTCGGAGCCGGCCTGGCCTTGAGGACGTCCTGCGGGCTTGAGAGGACTGACAGGTCCGGGGAAGGGGGCCTGGCCGTTCGCCCGGGCTCTCCGCGGGCCGAAGGCCTGTCCTGCGTCTCCCCGCGCTCCGGAGCCTGTCCTGCGTCTCCCCGTCCGCCCGCATCCCCGTGGCCCGGGACCGCGCTCCGGGGCCTGTCCTGCCGGCTGCGCAGGCCGTCGGCCGGGACCTGCGGACCTCGGCGCTGCCGGTGCCGCCGGAGGCCTCATGCCGTCCTCCATCCGGCCCTCCAGCCTGTCCGCCGCTCCGGGTCTCGGGCTCTCACCCGCGCCCGGGCCCGTCAGCCTGTCCAGCTCGCCGGGGCCGGGGCCTTCTCTGCCTGTGCCCTCCAGCCTGTCTTCCCGCTCAAGGACCCGGAAGGCCTCTCCATCCAGGCCGTCAGCCTGTCCACCGCTCCGGGTCTCCAGGTTGTCTCCCTCCGGGCTCCAGTCCCTCTGCCTGCCTCTCCATCCTGGCCGTCAGCCTGTCCGCCGCTCCGGGTCTCGGGCTCTCACCCGCGCCCGGGCCTGCCGTCTGTCCATCTCGCCTGGTCCGGGGCCATCTCTCCCTGTGCCCTCCAGCCTGTCTTCCCGCTCAAGGACCCGGAAGGCCTCTCTCTCCGGGCTCCGGGCCCTCTGCCTGCCTCTTCATCCAGGCCGTCAGGCTGCGCTTCCGGGGCCTCTGCTCCGCCTCTCTGCACTGTCTCTCCCAGCGGCCGCAGGTCCCCTCCGTCTCCTTCTCAGGTCCTTGCAAAATCCTGTCCAAAGCCGTTTTTCCCGCATTGTCGGGGGCCTGTCGACAAAATGGCAGAATTGTGGCATGCTTTTTAAAATACGTACTGCAAAACGAATATCGGCTGTTCCAGTTCGGGAGGGAGACAGAGCATGAGCAAGGCAAGCAAAAAGAGCGCAGCGGACAGGGCCGCAGGCGGCGCGGTGGCAGATTCCGCCCCGGAGCGCAAGGTCCGGCTGCTGCAGCCGGCCCGCTTTCCGCGCAGTCCCAAAAGCGCCCTGCGGGGGCCGCACATGCGCAGGGCCGCCGCATATCTCGAGGGCGGGCCGTCCTTTCGGGAGCTCAGGGAGCGGCACTGCCTTCTGGTGGACAAGTCCGGCCTCATCGACGAGCTCATGAACGACGGTCCGGCCGGGATCTCCCTTTTCACGCGCCCGCCGGGCTTCGGCAGGACCGTCAACATGACCATGCTGCGGGACTTCTTCGACAGGGAGCAGGAAAGCCGCGATCTCTTCAGGGGTCTGGCCATAGCCAGGCGCCACGTCCTCTGCAAAACCTGGATGAACTCCCGTCCCGTGCTCTATCTCTCCCTGAAGGCCCTGGACGGCAATACGGAGGCCGAGGTGGAGTGCGCCCTGCGCGCCCTGGCCGCGGATCTGGTCCGCGAGCGCGCGTTCCTCGCCGAAAGCGGCAGGGTCGATGCCGCCCTGCGCGGGGATCTTTGCGCCATCATGGCCGGCACGGCGGATCTGTCCGTCACGGCGGGCGTGCTGGGGCGTCTGGTCCGGGCCCTGCACCGGCACTGGGAGAGCCGGGTGGTGCTGCTGGTCGACGACTGCGAGGGCGGCATGAGCCGCGCCGAGTCGCCTGCGGCCTTTGCCATGCTCTCGGGCATTGTGCGCGCCATGATCGAGGAGGCCTGCGCGGCGGACGGCGGTCTCGAGTTCGCGGTGCTTGCCGGCAGCCGCAGCCCCTGGGGGGAGGACA
>JAUNSE010000432.1 GCA_030539415.1 Desulfovibrionaceae bacterium | reverse complement strand
GAAGCCGAGCCTGAAGCTGCGCCCGAAGCCGAGTCCGAAGGCGTCATCCCCTCCGTCCGGTCGGCTGTGGCGGCCATGGCCGCCTCTCTGGCGGCTGCCAGGGAAGCTGCGCATGACACCGAGGCCGAGACTTGCGAAGACGCCGGGCCCGAACAGACCAACCAGACCGGCCAGACAGGTCAGGCCGGCCAGCCCGGACAGGGCGCAGACCCTGCCGCGGATGTTCCGAACCTGACCGAAGCCCTGCTGAAGGCCCGGGTCAGGGAACTTGCCGAAGCCGCGCAAAATGCGTCCAAAGCCGTGTCCGAAACCGCCTCGGAAGCCGTCATTCCTTCTGTCAGGTCGGCTGTGGCGGCCATGGCCGCCTCGCTGGCGGGAGCCGGTGCGGCGCAGGACGAGACTGCGGATGAAGCCGCCGGCGCCGCCGAAGCCAGGGCCGTCGTGCCCGAAGAGGCCAGGCCCGCAGACCCGCGCAATGTGGCCGTGCCCGTGAACGAGCTGCCCCATGCCGTGGTGATGGAGTCCGGCTTTGTGGTGGTGCGGCCCGGCTGCCCCCTGCCGGACAGTCTGCCCGACGAGCTGCCGCCCCTCTCTCGGGCTTCCGGGAGCGGCAGTGCGGCCCCTGTGCAGGCCGTGGAGGCCGGCCAGGACGCGGCTTTGCAGGCCGGCCAGGCAGACCAGTCAGAGGGCCGGGAGAGCGGTCTGAAGGACGGTCAGACAGCCGAACAGGCTGCCGCAGCGCAGGGCACAGGCGGGCGTCCCCGTCCGACCAGGGCGGTTTCTCTGGCCGACTACATCGACGACGAAGAATAGCCGCCCTGTCCCCCAGGGACGAAAAGCGAGCCGCAGGATGCAGACAAACAGACAGGCCGCGTCTCTTCAATGGAGAAGGGGCGCGGCCTTGCACTGCGGGGCGGGGGGAGTGCGGCTCTCATGCGGGGCAGGGCGCATGCCGGGCAGGACTCGGAGCTCCGGCCGAGTGCTCCCGGCATCCCGTCAGCAGCCTGTTTGCGGGCATCGGCGGGTCCAGGCCGCAGCCCTGCCCGCGGGAAGCAAAGGACCTGATCAGAGCTGCGGCTGCAGGCTGCCGTACACCTGGCCGATCATGGCGTTGATCTCGCCATGCAGCCTTTCGGCTTCGCCGCTCTTCCCGAGCCGCACGCAGTCCAGCACCGCCCTGACCCTGTCCCCGATCTCCTCAAGAACCGGACGCTCGGGCTCCATGTATGGTATCTGTTTGATATAATTGGCGGAATTGTTGGCTGTGGGATTGATGACGTGAATCAGCCTGTTCACCGCATCCGAATTCATCACGGCCAGAAGGTAATGCAGCTTCTTCATGTCGTGCGGGAAAATGCCGACCACGGACTGATCGAACAGCCTGTCCTCAAGCAGTATGGCCCTGGTTGCGGTCGATTTGACCATGGGAATGCCTATTCCCCTGCGAAAGTAGAAGGCGGCATTCTGGAAGCGCGTCTTCGGGCTGGTCCTGTAGAAGTCCAGCGCCTTTCTGTCCCAGCGGACAAACCACTCGTCTCTCGTGCGGCAGTACCGCGTCCCGGCGACATTTTTGACGTACGGGACATAGCCTTCGTCCTCCGTCTCTATGCCGTCCAGGGAGGTGCAGGAGAAGACGCGGTCCGGCACGATTTTCTCGTAGTTTTTCGACCCTTTCACACTGTCGTCCAGAGCCCTGACAAAGCGCCTGTTGTCGCCGGAACAGAATCCGGTGACGACTCTGGCGACATCGCCAATCCGAACAGGGGCATCCTGCAGCACAGCGGCGGTTCCGCGGTCGGCAACAAGGAATCTGCAACTCTCGCCCTGCAGAATCTCCTGCTGATTGAGAAGATGGCTTTCAAGATGGGCCGGCATGCCGGCGCTGTCCGAAGCATGGACAAAATCAGCTGCGGAGCGAAATCCCCTGACCATGCGGACGCTGTTCTTCAGCGCTTCGCCGCGGGCGGCCCGCTCCAGCGTCACTATCGCCAGTTTGGAATAGCCGAAGCTCACTCCGGGGAAAAATTTTGAGGGAAACGTCAGGATCTCGCTGATCTTCGTCGATGTCAGCAGGAACTCGCGCAGTTTTGTATGCATATTGAGAAAAAGAAAGGTATCCGGGACAATGAAGGAAAGCCGTCCGCCGGTTTTCAGGAGAGAGACACAGCGCAGAAGAAAAAGCGAGTACGTTTCCCTGACATACTGGCCAGGATATTTTTTCTTCAAAAGAGCCCGTCTGTCATACTCCTGCCAGGCACCATACGGGGGATTGCCGACGATTTTGTCGTACCTTCCTCCGGCAGCGCAGAAAAGCGTCAGCTCTTCGTCCAGCAATGTGTCCTTTTGGGCAATGCGGACACGGCTGTTCCCATGGTATTTCTTTCTGAGGACAGTGACAGCCCTGTCGTCGATGTCGAAGGCATCCACCTGA
>JAUNSE010000431.1 GCA_030539415.1 Desulfovibrionaceae bacterium | reverse complement strand
CGACGGATCCACGGACGGCTGTCCGCAGATCTGCGACAAATATGCCCGGTCAGACCCAAGGGTGAAGGTGATCCACAAAAAAAACGGAGGGCTGTACACCACGCGCAACGTGGGGATGGAGGCGGCCACGATTTCGGGCATGCGCGCGGCTCTGGTGACGCGGCCCAGGGATCCTGCCAGCACCCTGTACCAGCAGCGCCCCTCGATGACGGCTCCGAGCATGGCGCCGAGTCCCACGAAGAGGAAGAGCCTCGCGAAGACCTTCAGGCGGTAGAGCAGTCTCGGCACGGCGCCGTCGGGCTGGCTCTCGCGCATCCTCTTCATGCGGGCCATGGAGGAGCCCTTTGTCTCGCCGGCGCTCACCGCGGCGCTGGCCGCGGCCTCGATCCCGGGTGCCGCGGGCGCCCGATGACGGGAAGGCTGCGTCCCGGACGCCTGTGTTCCGGGCTCATGGGCTCCGGGCGCCTGCATGGCGGCTGCTGCGGGAGCCCTGCGCGCCGTGGCCTGGGGGGCCGGCATGTTGACGGCGAGCCAGGCCGAGATCAGCACCGAGACGGCGAACCACAGGCACCAGCCGGGCTTCTTCCAGGGCGCCTGGCGGTATTTCCCGCGCCGGGCGCCGGCCGGACGGGCGGCTGCGCCGGCGGCAGGGCCGGCGGCCGTGTCCCGGGCGCAGGCCTTTGCGGCGGGTGTAACTTGGACAGTCTTTTCTTGCATTGATGTCATTCGGTCCGGTCCGCGCCGGGCGCGTCTGCCGCGTCTGCCGAGGGCGCTGTCTGCGGCGCCCTGCGCGGCGCCGGCTGTTTCGGGCGCACGACCATCAGGGAGAGGTAGTTCTCGTCCCTGGCATCGATCTCGTCCAGATCCGTGGTGAGAAATTCGCCCTGCTGCGTCAGGTTCTCGCCGTAGAGCACGTCGCACTTCTCGCGGCGCAGGCGCTCGGTGAGGGCCGCGCGGCTGCGGTAGGTCTTGAGCAGCACCGTTGCGCAGCCGGGCTCGAAGGCGATGGTTTCGGCCATGTCCTTCGTGAAGGAGGGCACGACGCGCAGGCTCTCCCTGTTCTCCACCAGCACCGTGCCGGCTCGCGCGGCCAGAGCGGACCAGGAGGTGATGCCCGGCACGATTTCCGCGCGCAGGCCGGGCACGGCTTCTTTCAGCAGAGGCAGCATGTAGCCGCAGGTGGAGTAGGAGAGCGTGTCGCCCAGGGTGGCGAAGACGCAGTCGCGGCCCTCCTTCAGCTCGGCCGCGATGAGGCCGGCGTTGACGGCGAACTGGCGGTCGCGCTCGGCCCTGTCCCTGGACATGCTGAAGGTCAGGCGCACGATGCGCCCTTTCGGCTCCAGGGCGCGCACCACGTCCTCGGAGACGGACTCCGAGACGTGGGCCGAGACGACCGTGAAGATGACCTCGCAGGAGCGGATGAGGCGCGCGGCCTTGAGGGTGACGAGTTCGGGGTCGCCTGGGCCTATGCCCACGCCGTAGAAAGTGCCTGGCTGCATGTCGTGTGCTCCTGAAGGGATAGCTGGTGGAGGGGGGAGGGCGGTCCGGCGCCTTTGCCGGGGTGCCGCAAGGAAGGGCGGGAGCGTCGCGCTCCCGCCCGGGAAAAACTAGTCGGCCTTGGTCGGACGGGCGAGATCGTCGCCTGTGTCCTTCGTGTGGCGCAGGTAGACCTTCTGCACGCCGGGGTTGGAGCCGAGACCCACCAGATTGGCCTCGACCTCCATGCCGGCGGCCCTGATCTGGGAGGCCCAGCTGTCCTCCTCGGGACCGGCCAGGTCGTTGTTGGCGTGGTCGCCGGCCACCACCATGAAGGGCTGCAGGAAGACCTTCTTCACGCCGGACTTCCTGAGGCCGGGCAGGATGGTGTCGAAGCCGTTGCCGCCCTCGACTGTGGCCAGGAAGGCCAGCCTGTCCTTGGCGTTGATGGCGCAGGCGATGTGGGCCAGGGTGAGGTCGGAGGGACCGCGGTCGTTGCCGTGGCCCATGAGCACGACGGCCTCGCCGCTCTGGCGCTTCGTGTTGATTGCGGCGAGCACGGCGTCAAGAACCTCGTCGAGGTCGCGGCTGGATTCCAGCAGGGGATGGCCGAGCCACAGATGATCAAAGGAGCCGGGGTTTCTGTTGAGGTAGCGCACGAGCATGCGCTGCAGCATGTTGAACTCCTCGCCGCCAGTCACATGCAGGCTCTGCACGCGCAGGTTGACGATGCCCTGGCTGCGGCACGCATCCAGGGCCTCCTTCACGGAGAAAATCTTCTTGTTTTCTTCCCTGGCGAGCTTGCTGCGGATGATGTCGGAGGTGTAGGCCCAGACCACCGGGGTGTCGGGATAGGCTTTTTTGTAGGCCTGGTCTATGGCGTCGAGGGAGGGCATGGCGGATTCCATGCTGGTGCCGAAGGCGACGAGCAGGATGCCGTTGGGCGTCGCGGCATTC
>JAUNSE010000430.1 GCA_030539415.1 Desulfovibrionaceae bacterium | reverse complement strand
GAAGTCGGGCTTCGCATCGGCTCCTCCAATGCGGATGCTGCCTATGGGAGAGCAGATGATGCCGAACGTGAAAAGCATGACCAGGAAGGCGACAAAGACGGAACACCAGCCGAGTTCCTTCACAATGAGATTCTGCAGTCTGTCCATGAACAGGACAAAGCCCTCGGGAAAGAGCAGGGCGCAGACAATGAAGGCAAAGGCGGAAAAAAAACCTATGAAAAAGGGCAGGCGGTCCAGCCTCTTGCCGCCGTCCGGCCTCAGGGCGTTGGTCTTCGGATTCGCTTCCATGGTTGCCTCGCTTATCGAACCGCGCGGACAGGGCAACGAAGCAGGAAGCTTCGGCATGCACGGAACCAGTGTGTCAGTGTACTCTATATTGCTGCCTCTCTCGGCTTCAGCGCAAATCATGAGTGAACCCTCCTGCGTTTCAGAGAACAAAAGGGGGAGGAGAACGGTTCTCCTCCCCTCCTCAGGTTACTCCTTGTAGCAGACGGCATCCATCTCCAGCAGGCAGCCGTGAGCAATGTTGCTCACTTCCACGCACACGCGGGCCGGACGGTGGTCGCCCATGAATTCGGCGTACACGGTATTGAATGCATCAAAATCATCAAGATTGGTGATGAAGACTGTCGTCTTGGCGATATCGGTGATGGCGAGGCCGGCTTCATCCAGCACAGCCTTCATATTGGCCAGCGTCTGGATGGCCTGCTCCTTCATATTGGTGCCGACGACCTCGCCGGTCACAGGATGGAAGGGCACCTGGCCGCACAGATAGTAGGTGGGGCCTGCCTGAACGCAGTGGGAATACGGACCGACGGAGGCGCAGGCCTTGGCAGCATGGATAAACTTCATGGGGGAACTCCTCTTCCAGGATAGGTCTGTTTCAGCTTGAACAGCTCTGGTGCGGGCCGTCCAGCCCGCATCCAGCCCGAAAGAGAGTCACTGGGATTTACAATAAACAGTGCATATTGTGAAAACGCGACTCCCTTTCAGACTGTGCCGCAGGAAACAGGACGGGGACAGCAGCGGGCCAGGGCCCTAGATTTCGGTCTTGGCGTTGAACTCTTCCCAGGCCAGACGGACGGTGGCGCCGATGGTGACCAGCGGTTCCGGGGGAAGTCTCTTGGGGGTGGCGATGCGGCGCAGGAAGCGGAGTTCCTCGCTGTCGATGCCGTTGATCCACTCGGCCACGTAATGCCCCATGAGGCAGGTCTTGGCGCAGCCGGCACCTTCGCCGGAAGCGGAGGCGTACACGCTCGGATGCTTCTGCACCATGAGCGGGCGGTAGTTGAAGGTCATGTTGATCATGCCGCCGTAGACGTACTCGAAGTTGACGTGCTTGATTTCGGGGAAGCGGTTCTCGAAGGCGCGGCGCAGCTTGGGAATGGCGCGGTTGATGCGCTGGAAGGAGGTTGTGCGGTGCGTGCCGTAGCTGAAGCCGTTGCGCACATAGATGCGGTTGTCGGTCGTGTAGCGGACAGTGGTTCCGGCGGGATGACCTGCGGTGCAGCCCCAGGGCTTCACGTCCTTGAAATAGATGAGTTCGTCATCGTTCAGGCGGCGGGTGAAGGCGCCGTAGGAGAGCACGGGACAGAAGGTGTCCTTGACGATGCCGAATTCCTCGATGAAGGGACCGCCGGTCACAACAACATTGCGGCAGGTGATCTGCCTGCCGTTGAGCAGGGTTACGCGGGCGCGGGCTCCCTCCTCGATGCGCATCACCGGGCATTCCTCGAAGACATCCACGTTGTCGGGCAGCACGGTCATCAGGCCGCGGAGCACGTCGGCGGGATTCACCAGCAGGGTGCCGGGAGTGTAGAGAGCCTTCTTGTAGTATCTGGTGCCCAGCCGCTTGGCCAGTTCGTCGCCCTCGTAAATCTCGTAGTGCACCTTCATGTGCTCGAGCTCCTCGACTTCCGTGTCGATAAGCTTGAAGCTCTTGGTCTCGGCGCAGCACAGATACTTGCCGCAGGGATCCCAGTCGACGGAGATGCCGGAATCCTCGATGGCCTTCTTCATCCTGCCGATGATGTAGGTGTTGAGCTTGTAGTACATGAAGTTGTCTTCGAAGCTCGAATTGCCCTGGTCGCCGAAGTTGTGCGGCACATCGATGAAGAAGCCGGCGTTCTTGCCGCTGTCGCCGTTGCCGATCTTGATGGCTTCAAAGACGGCGATGCGGGCGTCGGGCTGAAGCTCGGCCAGTCTGCTCGCGCAGCCGTAGGCGCCATAGCCGCCGCCGACAACGATGTAATCATATTCCTTGGCAATCTTGTCGTGGCTCTTGAACTGATAGTCCTTGAAGGAGGACATTTCCAGCCAGCTCTGTCCGGTCGTGGTGGGGAAGCGCTTCACGTCACGCATGATTATACCTTCCTTTCTGCAAGAAGAGTGTGAGTGGTGATTTTCTGTGAAGCCGGTGCGGCTTCTCTCGGTTTCG
>JAUNSE010000020.1:291-14572 GCA_030539415.1 Desulfovibrionaceae bacterium | reverse complement strand
GACAAGATTCAGGCACTGGCGCCGGTCCTCGCACTCCCAGGCCTCGGGGCAGCGCGCGCAGGCGCCCTCGGGCGGCGGCACGAGCAGCCAGATGCGGACCAGGGCCACGTCCCAGAGCGAGCCGAAGCTCGAGGAGACCAGCTCGAACAGCTCGTCCAGCGTCTGGCAGCGGGCCATCTCCAGCAGAAGCCAGCGCATCTCGACGGCATCGAGCGGCAGCTGCTCCATGCCGCCGGCCTTCGAATGCTCGCCGAAATGGGGGTGGCTGTAGTCTATGGCCTCGTCCGTCGGCCTTGCGTGCAGTCCCATCCCCTTGTCATCCAGCACATCCTTATTCATGCGGGCCACCTCCGGGCCGTTCGGGCAGGTCAGTTCCGGCTGCCGCAAAGCCGTGTCTGACCAGAAAGTCAAGCATCACAGAACACCCGCGCAGCCTGAGCTCGGGCGTGCCGCCGCCGGCATGGGCGCCCAGCCGCGCCCTTGCGCGCAGATGCCGCGCGAACTCGGGAGGGGACATGTTCTCTCCGGTGTCCGCGTCGGTGAGGCTGCCGTCCTCCTCGCGGAAGAAGCGGCAGTGGGCGTAGGTCTCGGCGGCAGCGAAAAATCGGGGTTCGCCCAGACTCTCCCAGGCATGGCAGGCTTCGGGCAGAAGACGCGTTTCCACGCGGGCGCCGCGCAGGCGCGCGGCCAGGGCGAAGGCCCGGGCCGAGCCCGTGTAGTCGTCCCTGCCGCCGCACAGGACGAGCACGGGACCGCCGGCAGCGGCGGCCCTGCGCGGCTCGACGGCGCAGGCCGGGCACAGGCACAGGTGAAAGGCGAAGCGTCCGGGGAAGGGGGGAAGGCCCGGCACCTCGGCAAGGGCCGCGTTGAGGGCGCACTGGCCGCCCTTGGAGGCGCCCAGTATGCCGACGCGCGCAAAGCCGCGTCCGGCAAGCCAGGACCAGGCGGCCCTGGCGTCGGACAGCATGTCCAGATCTGATAGCACACTTTGATCGGTCATGCACTCGGATATGCCCCTGCGGCCGAGAGCGTCACAAATAAGGCACGTGAAGCCGCGATCGGCGAAAAAGCGCGCATAAAAACGCTCGCGCGTGTCGCAGACGCCGGCGCTGCTGGGCATGATGACAAGGGCCGTGCCGGCAGCGGCCCGGACCTGCCGGCAGCGGCCATCATCATGATCGGATGACGCGCGGGCCTGCCGGGACAGGGACGCGGGCCGGGACTCCGGAGACGGGGCCGGGGAAAAAACGGAAGAGGCGGGGGAGGGGAGGCGGTCCGGATCAGAGGCCGCGGACCGAAGGGAGAGCGGGGAGGGAAGGGGGGAGAGGGGCCGCGCGGCGGGGAGAAAGAGCTCCCCGCGAAAGCCGGCATCCTCCACGGCAGTGGATGGGATGGGTGAGGACATGATGCTCGTGCGCCTCCGGGCTGTTTCGTGGGCGTTGTTCCAATGAAATTTGAATGGAAGCGCGTTCGGATTTCGCTGTTTCCAACCAAGTTTCGGAATTTTTCGCGCGCCGGACGGGCGGGCAAAGTTCTGCCTGAAGTCAAGTTACTGAAATAACTTAAAAAGCAGACTTTGGCACGGTCCGTGCAATGAACAGAGGCGTACGGGTGCTGGAACACCCGTGCATCACTTCTCCGAGCAACCATAGACACTATCAAGGAGCTATTCTGATGGCAATGGTAGAAATTCCCCAGATCGAAGACGGCCAGTCCATCGTCAACACCGCCCCCGAAACCAAGATGTTTCAGGACTACAAGGCCCGTCCCGGCGACGCCGCCCTCATCACCATGCACACGATGCCCTTCGAAGGCTCCGTGGGCCTGATCAACCAGCTCACCGCCACCCGCCTGACCCGCAAGGGCTACGACGTGGCCCTGCTGCTCTACGGTCCCGCCGTCCTGATGGCCGCCGCCACCCGCGGCTTCCCGACCGTCGGCGCCGAAGGCTTCCCCGGCAACCTCTCCTACAACAAGCAGCTCAAGGTCCTCATGAAGGAAGGCTGCAAAATCTACGTCTGCCGCTTCGCCATGGCCGCCCTGTACGGCATGCGCGAGTCCGACCTCATCCCCGGCGTGCAGCCCATCCATCCGCTCGACGTGCTCGACATCACCATCGAGTACCAGCGCAAGGGCGCCCTCATGCTGTCCACCTGGACCGTCTAGTCAGCCAGAACTTTTCCGCCTCCGACCCCCTTCCCCCGACCATCCTCGCCACCGCGCATCCAGGGCGCGTCCCGCAGGCTTTTGCAGGCGCCGCGGGACACTTGTCCGCACCGCGCTTCCATCCCTTTCCAGACCCGAACCTGTCCGGCATGCCCCGCTCCGGTCCGTCCGCCGCGAAGCCTGCCGGCAGGCTTTCCCCCGATTTGCTCCGTGCTGTTTCCCATAAACCATGATTCCTCGTCAGGAGACATGACATGGCCAATCTCATTCGCTTCAAGAGCGGACTCAAGGTCCCGCGCAAGGTTTTCGACATCCACACCCACATCGGCTTCATGGACGGCTTCCGCTACTACGGCCTGCCCGAGCCCGTGAATCCCACCGTCTACTGCGACAACGACCGCGCCGCCAAGATCGAGATCATGGACAATCTCGGCGTTGACCGGTGCGTCGTGCTGTCCAACTACGGCATCCCCAATCCCCAGCAGCCCTTCGACCTCAATCCCGTGGTCTGCGACGCCGTCGTCGGCAAGTCCGACAAGCGCGTCATCGGCGGCATCTGGTTCTCACCCATGCTGAAGATGAAGGAGTCCAACGAGGCCGCCCTCAAGCTGGCCGGCGAGGACAACATCAAGATCCTGAAGGCCACGTGTCTTCTGGGCGGCACCTGGAATCCCGAGGAATGGGATCCCGAGACTGCGGCCATGTGGGAGACCATCATCGCCACCTGCGAGAAGTACGATCACGTCATGATGCTGCACACCTCTCCCGGCGGCGGCTCCGACGTCAGCAACGCCATCAAGTTCATCTACAAGTTCGGCAAGCGCATCAAGGTCCATGTGGCCCATGCCGGCGGCGGCGTGTCCGGCCACATCAAGTTCGTGCCCGAGTTCTTCAAGATGATCAGGGAAGGCTACAAGGTCTACACCGACACCTCCTGGGCCGTCGGCTTCGGCCCCCGCTACCTCTTCGACGAGATGGAGAAGCAGGGCGTCGGCGAGGACCGCGTGCTCTTCGGCTCCGACGAACCCTGGAGCGACTTCTGGGGCGAGTACTACAAGCTCGAGGGCCTGGGCCTGCCCGAGGATCTCAAGAACAAGATCTTCTGGGACAACGCCGAGAAGCTCTACGGCGCCTAGAAAAGGCGATTTCGGACAACTATCCCGCGCCCGCGGCATCGGGCGCGGGACCTCAGCCGGCTCGTGCTGCCGGTCATGAACATCCCCGGGCGGCGGGGGCTCCCTCCCGCCGCCTTCCTCTCCGCTCCCCCCGCGCGCAAACCATATAGCGGCATCGGGTGAACCCCGGCCTCCCCCATACAGGACAGACAGGCAATGAAGACAGACTTGCTTCGCACATACATCGAACTTCAGGTACGCGGCGTGCGCTGCTCCGCGCTCGAGCCCGGGCGCAGGGGCGGAGCCGGCCCCTGCGGCACCAGAGCCTTCCTGTTCGGGGACCGCTGCGTCATGCTGCCGGTCAACATGCCGGGCGTGGAGACACCCTTCACCATCGAGCGCGAGGACGGGCGGCTGCACATCGCGAGAGACGGCGAACGCCTCCTCGAGACGGCCCTGGTGCCGGCCCCGCGCTTCCAGCAGCTGACCACGGCCGACGGGCTGCCCTACCGGAGCATCGCCCTCCTGCACGGCCGCGACTGCCTGGCCTCCACCGTGATGCAGCAGTGCGCCCGCTACGCCGACGAGGCGAAGCGCTGCCGCTTCTGCGCCCTCGGCCAGTCGCTGAAAAGCGGCGCCACCATCGCCAGGAAGACGCCGGAAATGCTCGCCGAAGTGGCCGTGGCGGCCAGGGACCTGGACAATGTGCGCCATGTGACCCTGACCTCGGGCACGACCGCGCGCCGCGACACCGGCATCCGCTATCTCGGCCGCTGCGCCGACGCCATCTGGCGGGCCTCGGGCCTGCCCGTGCAGATTCAGTTCGAGCCTCCGGAGGATCGGGCCGTCTTTCGGGAGCTGAAGGAGATGCACGCCGCCAATGTCGCCATGCATGTGGAGAGCCTGGACGAGAGCGTCCGCGCGCTGCTCACCCCCGGCAAGGCGGAGATTTCCCTGGACACCTATTTTTCGGCCTTCGAGGACGCCGTGGCCGTCTTCGGCCGCAACCGCGTCAACACCTACGTGATTCTGGGTCTCGGCGAGGACAGGCAGATCACCCTGGACCGCTGCCGCGAGCTCGTGCGCATGGGCGTCTATCCCAATCTGGTGCCCCTGCACCCGCTGCCCGGCACGCCCCTGGCCGGGGCGGCCGTGCCGGACATCGACTATCTTTACGAAATGTACACCGAAATCGGCGAGGTCCTGCGCGAGGAGCGTCTCAATTCGGCGCGCTGCGCCGGCGGCTGCGGCCGCTGCCGGGCCTGCTCGCTGCTGCAGTTCACCGAGCGCGGAAAGGAGCACGCGGTGCTGCCGCACGCGCACGCCGGGGACGGAGAGGACATCGTCACCATCACCGTGGCGAGGACGCCCGAGGATCTTGCGGCCTGCCACGCGGTGCGCCAGGCGGTCTTCGTGCAGGAGCAGGGCCTGTTCGAGGAGGACGACGCGGACAGCCACGACGGCGACGCCATCCACATCCTGGCCCGCGTCAACGGCGAGCCGGCCGGCGTGGTGCGCTGCTACCGCGAGAGCGGCAGCATCTGGTACGGCGGCAGGCTCGCGGTGCTCAGGGGCTACCGCAGCGGCCTCGGCGCGGACCTGGTGCGCAAGGCCGTGGAAACCATGCAGGCCCTGGGCACGGTCGAGCGCTTCTACGCCAAGGTGCAGATACAGAACGTGCGCTTCTTCAGGCGCCTGCACTGGGTCTGCGTGGGCGAGCCCTTCCTGTACAGCGGCGTGCGCCACCAGCTCATGGAGCGCCCCCTCGAGCCGCGCGAGCAGCGCCAGAGCGGACGCAGCGCGGCCTGATCCCCGCTTCCGGCCCGGGCCCGGGACAGGGCTGCGGCCGGACAGGCGGACGGCACAGTGTTCATGCGGACCCGCGCACGGCGCGGGCCCCTCTCTCCCCCTTTTTCCCACAAGCAGCGTCCGGCCCTGCAGATAAGGCCGGATTTGAAGGAGTCAGCAGTGTCAGGCATCAATGACAGCGTCCGCATAGTCAATCTCGGACTGGAAGGGTTCTACAGCGAGCTGAAGGAGCAGAACGTGCCCGTGGTGCAGGTGGACTGGCGTCCTCCGGCGGGCGGCGACCGCGAGCTCATCGACATTCTCTGCCGTCTGGAGACGCCCGAGGTCGAGGCCGCCAATGCCGAGACCATCCGGCGCATGAAGGCGAGCCGCCCCCTGTGGATCGACGTGGAGACGGCCGTCAAGGCCATCCCGGGCATGCAGCCCAACCACATCCTGCACTCCGGTCCGGACATCGACTTTTACGACATGTGCGACCCGCAGCAGCGGGCCGTCGAGGCCGCGGCCATCTTCGAGGGCTGGGTCTCGGACAGGGCGGGCCTCGAGGCGAAGCTGAAGAGCGGCGACATCGTGCTCTCCAACAACTACAGCTACGGCAGCATCGGTGCCATGTGCGGCGTCATCTCCCCGTCCATGCCGGTCATCGTCACCGAGAACGCGGAGCTCGGGCACAACCGCAGCTGGAGCACCTTCAACGAGGGCAAGGGCAACGTCATCTGGATGGGCACCTACGACAGGGGCACCATAGAGCGCCTGCGCTGGATGCGCGACGTCTTCGGGCCGGCCATGAAGGAGGCCATCCGCGCCCGCGGCGAGGGCTTCGACATCTTCAAGACCATCTCCCAGGGCGTGCTCATGGGCGACGAGGTCCACGCTCGCAGCGCGGCCTGCACCCTGCTGTGGCTGAGGGATCTGCTGCCCCTGCTGCTGAAGGGCGGCTGCGACAAGAAGACGGTCAACGACATCGCGCAGTTCATCGGCGGCAACAACCACAGCTTCCTGAGCCTGACCCTCACGGCCTGCAAGGTGGCGGCAGACGCCTCCCACGGCGTGGAGAACTCCACCATAGTCACGGCCATGAGCCGCAACGGCGTGGACTTCGCCCTGCGCGTGGGCGGCCTTGACGAGTGGTTCATCAGCCCCACCGCCCCCATGGACGAGGCCATCTACTACTCAGGCTACGGCCCGGAGGACGCGGCCGGCGACATCGGCGACTCGGCCATAGTGGAGACCATGGGCCTCGGCGGCATGATCATCGGCGCGGCCCCCAGCATCTCCTCCTTCGTGGGCGGCAGCATGAGCCGCTCCCGCGAGGCCATGGCCGTGATGCAGAGCATCTGCGCCTCGAACAATCCGAAGTTCGCGCCCGGCGCCGTGGACTTCACGCCCGCGCCCCTCGGCATAGACCTGAGAAAGGTGCTGCGGCTGGGCATCACCCCCATCGTGGACACGGGCGTGCTGCACAAGGCTTCGGGCGTCGGCCAGATCGGCACGGGCATCGCGCGCGCCCCGCGCGAGGTCTTCGTGAAGGCCTTGCGCGGCTGGGGCCGCAGGCTCGGCGCCTGACGGGCCGGGACGGCGGAGAACGGCAGAGAACCGAAAGAGAATCAAGGAGAAGCAGCATGACGAGCAACAGGCCCATAGCGGTCGTGGCCTTCGGCGGCAACGCCATCCTCGACGCGGGCGACGACGGATCGTTTGAAACCCAGCTTGAAAAGGCCAAGAGCGCCTGCCGCGAGATACTGAAGCTGATGCACCGCGGCTACGAGATCGTGCTGGTGCACGGCAACGGCCCCCAGGTGGGCAATCTGCTCATCCAGTTCGAAAAGGCCCGCGACATCATCCCCGTGCCGCCGCTGGACGTGGCCGTGGCCTCGAGCCAGGGCCTGCTCGGCCACATGCTGGAAATCAGCATGCGCACGGTGCTGGCCGAGGACTGCATGGAGCGCAATGTGGCGACCCTGCTGACGCAGATCATCGTGGACAGGGAGGATCCGGCCTTCGCCAATCCGACCAAGCCCATCGGCCCCTTCTTCACGAAGGAGGAGGCGGAGAGGCTCATGGCCGAGAAGAAGTGGCGCATGGTCGAGGACAGCGGCCGCGGCTGGCGGCGCGTGGTCTGCTCGCCCAAGCCCTGCCGCATCCTGGAGCTCCAGTCCATCAGGCAGCTGCTCGAGTGCGGCACGGTGGTCATCACCTGCGGCGGAGGCGGCATCCCGGTGAACTACACCACAAGCTCGGTCATGGGCACGGACGGCGTCATAGACAAGGACTCCACCGCGGCGCTTCTGGCCTACAACATCGGCGCCGAGCTCTTCATGATTGTGACAGGCGTCAACAAGGTGTCCATCGACTTCGGCAAGCCCACCCAGCGCGAGATCGACGTCATGACCGTGAGCGAGGCCAGAAAGTGGCTGGAGGAGGGGCAGTTCCCGCCCGGCTCCATGGGACCCAAGATCAGGTCCTGCATCGAATACGTGGAGAAGGGCGGCACCGAGGCCATCATCACCCGCCAGGACAATATCGGCCGCGCGGTGAACCATCCCGGCTGCTGCACCAGGATCGTCCGCGACAACTAGGCGCGGGGTCCGGACAGGAAAGAGACAAGGACGGCGGCAGCGCCCGGGAACCGCGAGGGAAGCCCCGGGCCCGCCGGAAGAAGGAAGCACATCATGTCCCTGCAAGTGACAGTCTACAAGAATCAGTACCAGGACTCTGTCCGGCTGATGACCATATCGCGCGAGGCCAGCGCCCTGCCGGGCGTCGGCAGGGTGCTCGCCCTGCTGGGCACCGAATCCAACAAGAACGTGCTCGCCGGCCTCGGCATAGGCGACGCCGCGGTGGACGCGGCCACGGCCAGCGACCTCATGGTCTGCGTGGAGGCGGAGAGCGCGGAGGCCGCAAAAGCGGCCCTGGACGCGGTCAACGAGCGCCTGCGCAGAACGGTTTCGGCCGCCGCCGCGGAAAGCGCGCGCCCGACGAGCCTCGAGCAGGCCGCGGACATGCTGGACGGCGCCAACATGGCCATGATCTCCCTGCCCGGCCCAATGGCCAAGCTGGACGTCATCGCGGCCATAGAGAAGGGCCTCAACGTGATGCTCTTTTCGGACAACATCTCCATCGAGGATGAAATCGAGCTGAAAAAGCGCGCCATCGGGCGCGACCTGCTGCTCATGGGCCCGGACTGCGGCACGGCCATCATCGGCGGCGTGCCCCTGGCCCTCGCCAACGTGGTGCGCCGCGGCAGCATCGCCATCGCCGCCGCCTCGGGCACCGGCATACAGGAGGTGACCTCGCTCATCGACCGCTTCGGCGGAGGCATCACCCATGCCGTGGGCGTGGGCGGGCGCGACCTGCGCAAACAGGTCGGCGGCCTGATGATGCGCTTCGCCATCCGCAAGGTGGCCGAGGACCCGGCCGCGAAGACCCTGCTCCTGCTCTCCAAGCCCGGCGACCCGGATGTCATGCGCGCCGTGCTCGACGAGGCCAGGGCCACCGGCCTGCGCACGGTGACCTGCCTGCTCGGCGGAAAGGCGGACGAGCTCGACACCAGCGGCGTGACCTTTGTCAACAATCTCGAGGCCGCGGCCTTCGCGGCCCTGGACCGCCCGGTGCCCGGGCTCGAGATGCCCGAAGGCCTTGCGGAGCGTCTGGCGAAGCTCTCTTCCGAGCGCCGCTTTCTGCGCGGCCTCTTCTCCGGCGGCACGCTCTGCTACGAGTCCCTGCTCCTGCTGGACGACCTGCCCATCGAGTCCAACGTGGCTCTCAGGAAGGAGCTCAAGCTCGAGGCCCCCTGCCGCGGCAAAGGCCACTGCTGCGTGGATCTGGGCGAGGACGAGTTCACCCAGGGCCGCCCGCATCCCATCATCGACACCGGCCTGCGCGCCGAGCGTCTCGAGGAGGACATGCGCGACCCGACCGTGCGCGTCATCCTGATGGACATTGTCATCGGCTACGGCGCGGACCGCGACCCGGCCGGCAAGTTCGCGGAGGTCATCAGCCGCGTGAAGGCGGATCTTGCGGACGGAGGTCCGATCATCGTCGCCCATGTCTGCGGCACGGATTCCGACCCGCAGTCCATGTCCGGTCAGGAGGAGACGCTGCGCGATGCCGGCGTGCTGCTCTTCCCGACCAACGCCCAGGCCGCCAGGGCGGCCGGCGCCATTGTCCGGGGCCTGTAGGCGCCCGAAGGTTTCAGTCATGCGCGCGGCGGAGGCTCGTGAAGCCGGCTTCCGCCGCGAAACAAAGGGGATGCACATCATGTCCGATTACAGAGCCGTGCTCAGCTGCCGCCTGGCAGGAAAGGTCAGCGCGGATGACGATATCTGCCGCGCCTACGACCACGATCTCGGCGAGATGCCCGGCGTGCTGCTCGGGCTCTTCAGGCGCAGGCCGTCCTGCGTCGTTCTGCCCAAATCCGCGGAGGACGTGCGGGAGGCCCTGCGCACGGCGTCCGAGCACGATATTCCGGTCACGCCCAGAGGCCAGGCCTCGTCCGGCTACGGCGGCGCCATGCCCGTCCGCGGCGGCCTGGTCGTCGATTTCGCGCGCATGAACCGCGTGCTTGCCGTGGACGCGGAGCATGGCTTTGCCGATGTGGAGCCCGGCGTGGTCTGGACGGACCTCGCCGAACGCCTGGCCGAAGACGGCCTTGACCTGCGCCTCTGCCCCACGAGCGGCCCCTCGTCCACCGTGGGCGGCTGGTTCGCCATGGGCGGCTCGGGCATAGGGAGCCTCATGTTCGGCGGCATCGATCAGGCGGTCAGCGAAATCGACGCGGTGGGACCCGACGGAGAGCTGCGCACCATCTCGTCAAGGGAGGAGCTGGCCCTGTGGTGCGGCTCGGCCGGCATACTCGGCTGCGTCACGCGCCTGCGCCTTGTCTGCCGTCCCCTGGAGCCCCTGCGCCACGCGGCCCTGCACCTGCACAGTGCGAAGGACCTCGCCCGCCTGCTGGAGGAGGCCGAGGGCATGGCCGCCTATTCGGGAACGCTTCTCTCTGCGGGCTACCTGGCCCTGCAGGCCGAGGCTGCCGGAGGAAAGGCGCCCGTTGACGCGGGCTTCCTGCTCAATCTGACCTTTTTCGAAAGAAAGTACGACCGCGCGGCCCTGGAGGCCCTGGCGCTCAGACACGGCGCACGCCTGCTGCCGGACGAGACGGCCGGGCACGAATGGGCCGAGCGCTTCCACCCCATGCGCATCAAGCGCGGCGGTCCCGCGCTGCTCTGCGGCGAGATCAGCCTGCCGGCGAAGAATTTCGACCGGCTGCAGGCTCTGGCCACCCGCCTGCTCGGGCGCGACCGCATCGGCTTCGAGGCCTTCTGCGGCCGCGGCGGAGAGATGGCGGTGCTGGTCTATATCCCCGACTCGAACAGGGACGCGCTCTCGCTCTTCCGCATGGGCAAGGCCATGGTGCCGCTGCATCTGGCAAGGCCCCTGGGCGGCAGGGTGTATTCCGCGGGCCTGTGGTTCAACTGCCAGTCGGCGCGCGTCTTCGGCAGGGAGCATTACCGCCGCCTGCTGAAGAAGAAGCGCCTCGACGACCCGCGCAATCTGATGAATCCCGGCAAGATCTGCGGCGCTGGCCGGCATTTCGCCTTCTGCAGGGCGCTGTCCCTGGGCATCTGGTTCGGCACGCTGTGCGCGCTGCCGCTGAGCATGCTGCTGAAGGCCCGCCCGGTGCGGCTCGCGCCGGCCGGCGCGCACGCCCCGGCCGCGGCAAACGTTTCGATCAAGGAGGACTAGCGAGATGACGGCACTGCCCGAAAGCAAGACTCTGGAAGGCGTCTCCTGTCTCGAGGACGTTCTGGCCGAACACAGGGCGGACATCGACATCTGCGCCCGCTGCGGCTTCTGCAAGAACGTCTGCCCCACCTACAAATTCTCCGACGGCTTCGAGGCCTATTCGCCGCGCGCCCGTCTCAACTTCCTGCGCGACGCGGTCGACGGAAAGGCCGAGTTCACGGCCGGCTGGGTGGACCGCCTCTTCCGCTGCACCACCTGCGAGCGCTGCGTGGAAGTCTGCCAGACCATGATACCGCTGGTCGAGCTCTGGGAAGCCGCCAGAGCCAGGGCCGTGCGCGAGGGCGCGGGCCCCATGCCGGCCCACAGGCGCATAGCCGCCGCCGTGAAGAAAACCGGCAACGCCTTTGCCGAGCCCCTGGCAAAGGCCCGCGACTGGATGCTGCCCGAGCACAGGCCGGCAGAGCGCGCGGACCTGCTCATCTTCGGCGGCTGCACGGCCAGCTACCGCAACCCGCCCATGCTGCGCACCGGGCTCTCCATCCTGCAGCGCGCGGACGTGCCGTACATGTATCTCGGCGGCAGGGAGCTTTGCTGCGGAAGCCCGCTTCTGCGCACGGGGCAGGACGAGGCCGCGGCCGAGGCCATCAGGGCCAATATCGACATGTTCAGCGAGGCCGGCGTGAAGCGGATCGCGGCGCCCTGCGCCGGCTGCTCCAAGACGCTGAAAAGCGACTATCCCAAATGGGCGAAGCGTCTCGGCAAGCCCTGGAAGGTGGAGGTCCTGCACTTTGTGGAGCTCTACGACGAGCTGCTGGCAAAGGGGAGCATCCGCCCGGCAAGGCCCATCAGCAAGGTGGTCACCTATCACGACCCATGTCATGCGGGCCGCGCCCAGGGCCTCTTCCGGGAGCCGCGCGCCGTCATGGCCGCCATCCCGGGCCTGAAGCTCGTGGAAATGCCCCATCACGGACCGGACTCGCGCTGCTGCGGCGCCGGCGGCGGCGTCAAGGCCAACTATCCGCAGCTGGCCGCGGCAATCGCCCGCGACCGCGTGCAGGAGGCCATGGACACAGGCGCAGAGGCTCTGGTCACCATGTGCCCCTTCTGCCAGGCGAGCTTCAATCAGGCCGTGAAGGAGCTCAAGGCCGACTTTCCGGTGCTGGGCGTGGATCAGCTGCTCATGGAGTCCATGGGCGGGGCGGATGCGGCATCCGCCGGGGAGGCTTCCCGTGCCTGATTCGCTTGACGCCATGGCGAAGCGCCTTGCGGCCTCCTCAGTCTTCGAGGGCAAGACGCTGATCGACGAGGTGCGCTCCTGCATGGGGCACGCCTTCGACGGCTGGAACATCAGAAACGGCGACGACTGCGCCGCCGTGCCGGACGGGCAGGGCGGGTGGCTCCTGCTGGCTGCCGAGGGCATCATTCCGGCCCTGGTGGAGAAGAGTCCGGAGCTGGCCGGCCGCAGCGCTGTGCTGGCCAACGTGAACGACATCTACGCCATGGGCGGCAGGCCCCTGGCCATGGTGGATGTCATGGGCGTTGCGGACAGCGGGACGCTGCGGGACCTGTGCCGGGGCATGCGCGAGAACGCCCTGCGCTTCGGGGTGCCCATTGTGGGCGGCCATGTGATGGGGGCATCCTCCTCCTCGGTGGCGCTGGCCATCCTGGGCCGGGCAAAGGCCCTGCTGACGAGCTTCGACGCGGCACCAGGCGACAATCTGGTGCTCGCCACCAGCCTGGACGGCTACTGGCTCGAGAAGGAGAACTACTGGAACTGCACGCTGGCAAGGCACGACGCCGCCCTGGCTGGCAATCTGGAGCTTCTGCCGGCCGCGGCCGAGCTCGGTCTCTCGCGAGCCGGCAAGGACGTGAGCATGGCCGGCATAGCCGGCACGACGGTGATGCTGGCCGAGGGATCGAAGGTGGGCTGCGAAATCGATCTGAACCGGCTGGAGCTTCCGGCCGGGCACGGCCCGGAGAAGCTGGAGGCGTGGCTCAGGGCCTTCTTCTCCTACGGCTTCCTGCTGGCCGTGTCCGACGAGAATCTTGGCGCCGTGCGGCAGATGTTCGCGGAGAGGGGCTTGTGGTGCGAAAGCATCGGCCGCTTCGCCGCGGGCACATGCGTGACCCTGCGCCGCGGCGCCGAAACGGCCCTTCTGCGCGACTGGGCGAAGGATCCTCTGACGGGCTTCGGCCTCGCCGATGACGGATCGGCCGCCGGGGAGAGCGCGGACGATGACGGGAGCGACCGAAAGGCTTCGGCCCGCCTCTGGGAGCCCGCGTCATGAGCGCCGCAGGCACACCCGACTGGGGCGGCGTCTCCCGCTTCTTCATTCCCAACGAGGACGCCGACACGGTGCGTCAGGCCCTGGACGTCCTGCCGGCAAAGCCGGCAAGGCCGGCCTTCGTGCTCGGTTCCGGCATGCTTCTGCTGGACGTGCTGGGCGGCTGCCCGAACGCCAGGGCGGCGGCCGTGGACATCTCCGCCGACCAGCTGGCGCTCTTTGACGAGCTTGGCCGGGCGCTTGAGGAGAGCGCGGACTGCGCGGAGCTGCGCCGCTGGTTCGAGACCGTGCGCTATCCGGCCCTGCGCGCCCACTACCTCGCGCGCGGCCAGGAGTACCCCCTGGAAAAGGTCTGGCAGGCCATGCGCGGCAGGTTCGCCATCCGCTTCTTCGACAGCGAAAGGGCCCTGGAAGATGCCCGGGCGGCCTGCCGGAACACGACGGCCGTGCGCGCGGACATGGCCGCCTGGCTGACGGATCCGGCCTCGGAGTACGACTTCGTCCACCTGAGCAATATCGCGGACTATCTGGATCCGGCCGTGCTGCCGGATCTGTTCGCCGCCTGCCGCGAGCGCCGCGCGCCCGTCTTTCTGGTGCTGACCATGGCCTGCGCGGATCCGGCGGCCCTGGAGCGCGCCTGGAAGGACGCGGGCTACGCGGTCCATCCGGCCTCGCTGAGCCTGGCCAGGCAGAACAGGGCCCTGGGAGCGCTCAAGTCGGACAGGCCGTGGCTGCGCACCGGCCGCGTGGTCCTGCTGGTCCGAGCGAAGGGCGCATAGCGAATTTCTCACACACCGCCGCGGCCGCGGCCGCGCAGACGCCCCGCGAGGGGTGCATGAACAAGGGAGCAGCCTCCATGAAAAAACTTCTTGTCGCAAGCATACTGACCGCCCTGCTGGCCGCCTTCGGCGCCGGCCAGCCCGAAAGCGCCCATGCCGGCACCGTGCGCATGGCCTATCTGCAGAACGACCTGCATCACCTGCCCCTGTGGGTGGCCCAGGATCAGGGCTACTTCAGGGCCGAGGGCGTCAGTGTCGAGATTGCCGGCGTCTTCAGGGCCGGTCCGGAAATCATGACCGCCTTCGCGGCGGGCTCTCTGGACATGGCCTATGTGGGCGAGGCCCCGGCCACCATCGCCTTTGCCAGGGGCAGTACGGGCAT
>JAUNSE010000020.1:0-281 GCA_030539415.1 Desulfovibrionaceae bacterium | reverse complement strand
GGCGGACAGCCCGATAGCCTCCATTGCGGATCTCGCGGGAAAAAAGGTCGCCGTGCCCGGCAACGGCTCGGTGCAGGACTTCCTGCTGCGCCAGAACCTGGCGAAGGCCGGCGTGAAGGCCGCGGACGTGCAGATCATCACCATCGCCCCGCCGGAAATGTCCCAGGCCCTGAAAAGCGGCCAGATTGACGCCTACATCGCCTGGCAGCCCTATCCGGCCCGCACGGTGTTGAAGGGCGAGGGCCGGGTGCTCGCCGACTCCTCCGCCCTCTGGGCCGGGC
>JAUNSE010000429.1 GCA_030539415.1 Desulfovibrionaceae bacterium | reverse complement strand
GTGTCCAACAGCCTGATCATCCGCGGCATCGTCGGCATCGCCGGCATCGCCTCGGCCTCGGTCGTGCCGGACACCTACGCCCAGACCGTCCACGACATCTACGCCGTGGAGCAGCTGAACCTGCCTCTGTCCAAGCTGGGCGAATGGCTCTCCCAGCAGCACTACGACCGCCTGTGCAAGATCATGGAGAAGAACGGCTACGGCCACATCCTCGAGATGTACCAGTCCGCCGCCAATCTGCAGAAGTGGTACGACGGCGAGGAAGGCCGCAGGTACCAGCAGCTGCGCGAGCACCTGTCCACCGCGAAGGAAGGCTTCTACCGCACCGAGCTCGAAACCTTCCGCGCCACCTTCCACAAGGCCGTCATCTACGCCACCTGGGACTGGTCCAGGACCGTCGAGGACGCCCTGCACCACGCCGGCTTCAAGAGCTTCGAGGAGCAGGCTCAGGCCCTGGAGGAATACAGGAAGCTGGACTTCTAGTCCGGTCTTCGGGGCACCGGGTCCGGGCGGCCTGAAGACCGGAAGCGTATCGCATCCGGCCGGCCCCGCGGCTTTCACGCCCTGAAAAAACGCCATATCGAGGGGGGCTGCGTATCGGAAACGATGTGCAGTCTCCCTTTTTCCTTGCCTGTCTTTTGTTTGGCGTATTGCGCGAAATTTCGCCTTTTCTTTGTCGTAAAGTTACAGTCCGGTCATAAGTCTTGTGAAAAATGTGACATATTTTTCTTTGCGCTTTTGGCCGCAGGGGTGTATCCTTCACCCATTGTAGAGACACTGCCGCAGAGCGTCTGCGGATTTTGTTCGGCACAGGACTTCCGGGACCTCGGTTCCGGGACGGGGCAGGGCCCCGGGCCGGCCGGACGTTTTTCCATCACACTATCCTGACGTAGTTTCATCACAGGAGTCACGCATGAAGCCTGTCACCAAGGTTGTCATTCCCGTTGCCGGCTGGGGCACCAGATCTCTTCCCGCGACCAAGAATATCCCCAAGGAAATGCTGCCCGTCTACAACAAGCCCGTCATTCAGTACGTGGTCGAGGAGGCGCAGTCCTCGGGCATGAACGATGTCATACTTGTGACCAACCGTGACAAGAGCGTCATCGAGGATCATTTCGACCACAACCTGCAGCTCGAGGGCTACCTGGAATCCAAGGGCAAGCTCGACATGCTCAAGTCCGTCAAGGACGTGGCCGAGATGGTCAATGTCATCGGCATCCGCCAGAAGGAGCAGAAGGGCCTGGGCCACGCCATCATGTGCGCCCGCTCCGCCATAGGCAACGATCCCTTCGCCATCATGGTCGGTGACGACGTGATCTTCAGCGGCACCCCCGGCATCAAGCAGCTGGTGGACGTGGCCATGTCCGAGAACATGCCCGTGGTCGGCGTCATGGAAGTGCCGTGGGACTGCGTGGACCGCTACGGCATCGTGGACGGCGAGGAAGTGGGCCTCGGCATCTACCGCGTCAACGACATGGTGGAGAAGCCGGCCAAGGACAAGGCTCCCTCCCGCCTGGCCATCGTGGGCCGCTACGTGCTCACCCCCGACATCTTTGAATGCCTCGACCAGACCGAGCCCGGCGTGGGCGGCGAAATCCAGCTCACCGACGCCATGCGCACGCTGTGCAAGAAGCGCGGCATGATGGCCGTGAAAATCCGCGGCAAGCGCTTCGACGCCGGCAACTGGCCGGAATTTTTGGCCGCCAACATCTACTTCGGCCTGCAGGACGAGAAGGTCCGCTATCCTCTGATCGAGGACCTGAAGCAGTTCCTGGTGCTCGAATAGCATTTTGCAAGCCTGGCCTTCGGGCCCGGCACCAAGTTCAAGGGCTCCGCTCCGAAAGGGCGGGGCCCTTTTGCATGGCCGGAAGAGCCCTGGAGGCGCTCACAAGCGAATCAAGTCCGAAGACGGATATTGCCGGTAATGTCGCAAGGTTGACTGGTGATTTCGCCCCCTGGGCGTCAAAACTCCCGCCGGGAAAGGCCGGGCCGGACAGGGAGAGCCGATGCCCGTCTCCGGAACCGGAGAACGCGGGCCAGAGGAGGGCACAGAATCGTGGCAGGCAGACGGCAGTCTTTGGTCAGACGAATGAAATATTGAAAAATTACATGAAGGGGCAAAAAAAGACTTGCCAAGGCCCCTCAAACAATCTATAAGCCCGTTGTTCACGGGATGTGGCTCAGTTTGGCTAGAGCGCAGCGTTCGGGACGCTGAGGCCGCGCGTTCAAATCGCGCCATCCCGACCAGACTGAAAGAAATGGGGCTGTGGGTAATACCACGGCCCTTTTTTCGCGTCCGCTCCGTGCAGGCCCGCCCAGGCCGGTACAGGCAGGGCAGGGGAAGCCTGCCGCCGGACAGCAGAGCCTTCAGGCGCGGTCCTGTCACAGGGCATGGCCTTCCCCGTGGAAAAAGAGTACAGTCCGAAACAGAATGAAGAAAGTTC
>JAUNSE010000428.1 GCA_030539415.1 Desulfovibrionaceae bacterium | reverse complement strand
CCACGCTGCCGGAACTCACCACTCACTTCACTGCCTCGCCCTCCGTGGTGCAGCTCTCCCTGACCGCGGCCATGCTGGGCCTTGCCGCGGGCCAGATCCTGCTGGGGCCCGTCTCCGACAGGTACGGGAGACGCCTCCCCCTGCTGGTCTGCCTTGCCGTCTTCACCCTGGCCACGGCCGGCTGCCTGCTCTCCCCGGCCATTGAGCCCTTTCTCTTCTTCCGCCTGCTGCAGGGCCTCTCCGGCGCAGGGGGACTCGTCATCTCCAAGGCCATGATCGCGGACTCCTTCACCGCCTTCGAGATGGCGAAGTACTTCGCCATTCTGGCCGCCGTGCAGGGCGCGGCCCCGGTGGCGGCCCCGGTGCTGGGCGGCGTCACCTTCAGCCTCACCTGCTGGCAGGGCGTCTTCGTGGTGCTGGGCCTGTGGGGTGTCATGCTACTGGCCGTCTGCCGCAATCTGAAAGAGACCCTGGCGCCCGAGGACCGCCTGAAAGGCCCGCTGCCCGGCGCCTTCGCGGCCTGCGGCGCTGTTGTCCGCAACGCCCGCTACATGTTCATGAACGGCGTGCAGGCCTTCGCCTCGGCCTCCATGCTCTCCTACATCGCGGCCTCGCCCTTCATCTTCCAGGAGCACTACGGACTCAGTCCCCTGGCAAACGGCCTCGTCTTCGCCGCCAACTCCCTGGCCCTGATAGCGGGCAGCGCCCTGGTCATGCGTCTCAAAAAACTGGAGCAGGCCCTGCTTGCCGGGGCCGCCGGACAGCTTGTCTGCGCCGTCCTCGCGGGCTGCGCCCTGAGCTTCGGCTGGCCGCTGGCCCTCTTCGAGCTGCCGCTGGTGCCCATGCTCTTCTGCGTGGGCCTGCTCACCCCGCTCGGCAACTCCCTGGCCATCAGCGCCGCGGACAGGCACAGGGGCACGGCCTCGGCCCTGCTGGGCGCGCTGCCCTTCCTGCTGGCCGCCATCTGCGCCCCCATCACCGGCACTGGCGACATCCTGACACCCACCACCGTCCTGATGGTGCTCTGCGCGGGCGTGACCTTCGGGGCGTGCCTTGTCACCAGACACTGGACCTACAGCCTGACCGGGACCGCAGAGGCCGGCACCGAGGAGGCCGGAACCCCGGAAACGGCCTCGGAAGAGCAGGCCGGAGAGAAGACCCGATAGCCGGTCCGAGCCGGCCCGCCCGGGCCAAAGCACATAAGGAAGCCCCCGTCTGTCACTGCGACAGGCGGGGGCCTTGTTCGTCTTCTGCCGGCGCTGCCTCAAGAGGTGGACAGTCATCCGGCACAATGTTTCAGCGAAGGGCTACGGCGCCACGGGAGCGATGCGCGCGTCCTCGGGGGCGGTGACCCTGACCGTGTGCTTCAGGGACTTCTCCGCGCCGGCGGGCAGGGCAAACTCCCAGGTCAGCTTCTTCTCGGTCCTGTCCTCGGCGGCCTGGGGCACGGTGGTGAACTGCACTTCGCAGCCCTTGTAGGTGCTCAGGGGCAGGGGACGCTCGACGCGCACCAGGGCCTCCCTCTCGAGGGCGGAGCGCACGGTGTAGGTCCATTCCCACTCCCAGACCTTCTTCTTGCCGATGAGGCCCTGCTGTCCGCTCCTCCTGGGCTCGGTCCGGGCTTCAAGGCTCACGCGGGGATCCCTGCCGAAGGACAGGAAGACCGAGCCCGCGCGGGGAGAGAAGGTCATGTCGCCGACATGGACGTCGTCGGCAATCATGCTGGCGCGGCCGGCGGGCCAGGCATGCTCCCTTTCGGTCAGCTGATGCTCGGCGCACAGATAGACGGAGGTGTCGCTGTTCAGGGGACGGGCCGTCCAGACAAGCTGCTCCTGCCAGTCGGCGTGGTCCAGTGTCACGCGGTTCATGCCGGCCGCGAGGCCGGTCAGGGGCGGGGTCCAGACAGTGTAGGTGCCGGATCCGTCCATAGCGGAGACCGCGTTGCCGTCCGCCGAGGCGGCTTCGGGCGCCGCGGCCATCATCAGGCGGGCCCTGGGCATGCCGGCCGGGCGGCTCCCGTTCTCGCCGATGACCCAGGAGTCCAGGGCGGGCAGCTCGGCATAGCCGGAGCCGCCGAGCACCAGGGAGAGATGGGTGCCGGGCCAGTCAAGGCCGGAGGGCTGGGTGATTTCCGCCTCGAGGCGCACGTTGATCCAGGTCTTCCTGTCCTTGCCGGGCTCGGCGGACGGATCGCAGCTCACGGTGTAGACGGGCTGCCAGCGGCAGCCGGGCAGCACGTAGCTGTACTCGACCTTGGCGGTGGCCGCGGGCTTGCCCTCGGAAATGCGCAGGGTGACCAGCTTCCACTTGCGCTCCCTGGCGGGCAGGATGGAGAGCTTCTGATCGACAGACTTCAGGCTGTCCTCGGTCTGCACGATTTCCAGGCAGAGCTTGCGCGCGTCCTCGGCCGAGGCGAGCTGGGGCGAGACGTTTTCGGCCTGCTT
>JAUNSE010000427.1 GCA_030539415.1 Desulfovibrionaceae bacterium | reverse complement strand
GCCAGGGCGCAGGCG
Organism: Desulfovibrionaceae bacterium; assembly: GCA_030539415.1. Lineage (GTDB taxonomy): Bacteria > Desulfobacterota > Desulfovibrionia > Desulfovibrionales > Desulfovibrionaceae > Desulfovibrio. The sequence continues at coordinate 2,433 of JAUNSE010000427.1, read as the reverse complement.
ACGGCGGCCTCGAAGCCGGCCTCTTCGGCGGCTTCGGCTTCGCCGGATTCGCCGGATTCGGGGGGCATTGCGGCGGCGGGCTCTTCGGCCAGGGCGGCTTCCCCGCTGTCTTCGGCATCCCCGGCTTCGGCCTCCTCGGCGGCGGCCAGTCTGGCCACGGCGGCAGCGGCCTTTGCGGCCAGGGCGGCGGCTTCGGCGCTCTGCTCCTCTTCGGGCTGCCCGGCGGCTTCGCCGTCGTCCCGGGCGGAGTCCATGGAGGCGGTGAAGGCGGACAGGGCCTCGAAGCCGGGCAGATGCCCGCCTGCGGAAAGTTCTTCGGAGCCGGCTTCGGCCTCGGGGGCCGCGTCCTCGTCCAGGGCCTCGGGCTCGGGGCCGGCGGGAGCGGCTTCGTTCAGAAGGCGGGCGCGGTGCTCGGCCAGATGCGCGGCGAGACTGGCGGAGACAGGGGACTCTTCGGCCGGCTCTCCCGCTTCTGCCCGCGCTGTGGAAGCGGCGGCACTTTCTTCGGGCTCGGGGGCGGCCGGGGCAAGGTGTCCGGCGGCGCCGGCGGCGGCGATGATGGCCGCGGCCTGCCGTGCCGCCGCGCCGCAGGCGGCGGCCGAAACGGCGGCCTCGTCCGCGGGAACGCTCTGCTCGTACTCGGCCTCGAGGCTTTCCAGGCCCCGGCGCATGAGGTCTGAGAAACTGACCGGCACCCCGCGCAGCACGAGGGAGAGGCAGCGCATGGCAAGGCCCGCGTCGGCGTCGCCGCCCGCGCGCTCGGCCCAGGCCTGCCAGAAGCCGGCCCTGCCGGACAGGATGCCGGAGAGCAGGTCTATCTGCTCGCGGCAGGCCTCGTCGCGGCCCAGGGTGGCGAGGAGCTCGGCATAGCACATGCGCGCTTCCATGTAGGCCGGATGGTGGACCAGGCCCCTGGCCAGCACGTCGCACGCCTCAAGCGGCCGGCCGTCCTCGATGAGGAGCTTGGCCAGCGGATAGAAGAGGCGGGCCTGCGGCTCGATCTCCAGAACTTCCCTGTACCAGTCAATTTTTTCGTTCATGCGCTCCCTCTTGCTGCATGTCGCGGCCGGCCTGGGCCGGCTCGTCGTCATCGCCGAAAAGGTAGAGAATTTCGTTGTCGTGCAGGTAGTGCAGCCTTTCGCGGACCATCTTCTCGATGTAGGCCGCGTCCGTCTGCAGCAGGCGTATCTCGCGGCTCAGCGCCCTGTTCTGCGCGTCCAGGGCGAGGCATTCGGCCTCGGCCGCGCGCTGGGCCTCCACCATGACCTGATGCGCGAGCAGGCCGCTCTCGCCCCAGATGGCCTTGTAGACCAGGAAGGAGTTGATCAGGACGAAGCCGCAGAGCACCAGAAGGCGCAGGCTAGAGCGCATGTCCAGGGCCTCCCCGCGGGGCGGGGCGATGTGACGCGAGCCGTGCCACCGGGCCCCCTACGCGCCCTGCCCGCCGGCATGCTTCTTCTGGAACTCCCGGTAGAAGTACATGAAGTAGTTGCCGCAGGAGAAGATGGCCATCAGCATGGAGAGGTAGAGCACCACGGTGCCGATGAGATGCATGTTGATGCCGAGCACCTCGTAGTGGATGGTCAGGGGCAGGATGGCGCCGATCTGCAGACAGGTCTTGAGCTTGCCGTAGCGGTCCGCGGCCATGACGATGCCCTCGTCGATGGCTATGGTGCGCAGGCCCGTGATGACGAGCTCGCGGCAGACGATGATGATGACAACCCAGGCCGGGGCCCAGTCCAGATTGACCAGCATGATGAGCACGGCGCAGATGAGCAGCTTGTCGGCCAGCGGGTCGAGGAACTTGCCCATGTTGGTGACCATGTGCTGATGCCTGGCCACATAGCCGTCCATCCAGTCGGTTATGCCGGCAACGGCGAACGCGACAGCCGCAAGCACGCAGTTGGTGGGGCTCTCGAAGTAGAGAAGGAGAACGACCAGGGGGACCAGGAAGATGCGCAGGAGGGTGATTTTGGTGGCAAGTGTGAGCATGGTGGGCACGTCCTTGTCTTTAGTTCATGGTGCTTTGTTAGCACAAACGAACCGGAGAGAAAAGGAAAAAGCAGACATGCCTCAGGCAGCGGCTGTCCGATGAGTTGCGGCAAATGACCCGTGTCTTCCGCCAGTCGGCAGTATTGCCCTTTTTCCGTGAGAAAAACAAGTCTGTCATGCGCGGTCAAAATACTTGTACCAGACCGAAAGGGCTGTTCAACATGCAGCGGATGTGCATGAAATCCCGCGCGTGTCCCGCTCTTGCGCGATGACTGCGCGATTTTCCGCGCGCCGAATGCGTGCCGGCTGCGGGCGCGGAACGCCTTTTTCCGCCAGGCCCCCGCGCGCGAAGATCACGACAGCCCCGCTGACTTTCTCAGGGGCGGAGTTCCGGCTGCCATGCCGGGCAGGACCTGGGGCCGCAGGCTCGGGAGTGAGGCT
>JAUNSE010000019.1 GCA_030539415.1 Desulfovibrionaceae bacterium | reverse complement strand
CGCCGAGCAGGCCGCCGCCGAAGCCGAGTCCGCCGCCGGGTCTGGCGGCGGTGGCCGCCTGGCCGGCCGTGGTCTGCTGATTGGTGGCCTGGCGGTTGTACTGCATCGGATTCTTGGCGGGCTGGCTCATGGAGGGCTGGCTGCCGAAGGAGCGGCCGCCGCCCATGCGGGCGGCGTCGGACACGTCCGGGCAGACCATGCCGACGGCCATGACAAGGAAGCAGGCTGCGAAGAGAGCGGTGAGAGTGCGTTTCATGTGTTCTTTGTGTCTGCGGGGTTGCTCCGGCCGGCTCTGCCGGCGGAGGGGTGCAGCTCCGTATTGTCCCTGGTTTGCGCCGCGCGATGCGCCGGAAGACATCTTCCGGTGCAGGGCGCGCGTACTGTTCTTCTCCTTTGAACATACGGTCAAGAACGGGGATTGACAAGGAGGCGGGCCGGTTTTGGCAAGCTTTTTTCGTCTTTTCGCGGCCCGGGACGGGGAGGGCGGGCCGGATGCGGACGCCGTCCGGGCCCGGAAACGGTTCGTTCGGACATCTGTCCTTGTCAGGAAAGCGCCGTTCCTGTTACAGACAGGGAAGGCTTGGGCACAGGAAGCCGCTCTCACACCCATCCAATGACGGCCCGTTCTTCCGGGAGGCTCTCATGCCGCTTCTGAAAAGCCCCATGGACCGCCGCACAGGCGCCGCGTGGCTCCTGACCACATGCATTCTGGCCTGGACAGACGCCTTCGGCCCCCTGTGCACCGACATGTACCTGCCCTGCCTGCCGGCCCTGGCACTGGATCTCGACATTTCCGCGGCCCTCGCCCAGAGCTCGATCACGGCCACCTTCATCGGCATGGCCCTGGGGCAGCTGATTCTCGGCCCCCTCTCCGACGGCCTGGGCCGCAGACGCCTGCTCCTCGCCTCCTGCCTGCTCTTCGCCGCGGCCTCGCTCATGTGCATGCAGGCGCGGTCCGGACCGGAGCTTCTCGCCCTGCGCTTTCTCCAGGGCTTCGGCGGCGCCGGCGGGGCGGTGCTGACCCGCTCCATCTGCTGCGATCTCTATCAGGGGCCGACGCTCACCGCCTATCTGGCCATGCTGCTCGCCATCAACTGCGCGGCCCCCATCCTGAGTCCCGTGGCCGGCGGCTTCGTGGGCGCGGAGTGGGGATGGCCGGCCATCTTCCTCGTGCTGGGCGCGGCGGGACTTGTCCTGGCCCTGGCGGTGCTTTTGGCCATACCCGAGACCCTGCCGCCGGAGCGGCGGGTCAAGGGCGGCATGGCCGCCTCCCTGACCAATGCGGCGCGCCTCTTCCGCTGCCGCGGCTTTGTCCTCTACCTGGGCGTGCAGGGCTTCACCCATGCCGGCTTCTTCGCCTACATCGCGGCCTCGCCCTTCATCCTGCAGAACATCTACGGCATCTCCCAGCAGAGCTACGGCCTGCTCTTCGGGGCCATAGCCGTGGGACTGCTCACCTCCTCGATGCTCGCGGCGCGCCTTGCCGGACGCATCGGCAATGTCCGCATGCTCGTGGCCGGGGACAGTCTGCGCGCCGCGGCCTGCCTGGCCGTGCTCGCGGCCTGCGTGATCATGCCGGCCTCGCCCGTGCCGCTGCTCTGCGGCGTCTTCGCCATGGTCGTGCTGCAGGACCGTGACGGCCAGCTTCGCGCTTGCCGCAGCCTCGCAGGACGTCGGCGAGGGGGCCGCCTCCGGCGTGCTGGGCGTGACCGGCTTTCTGGCCGGCGCCATCTCCTCGCCCATAGCGGGCCTGGCCGGCGCTGCCTCGGCGCTGCCCTTCGGCCTGGTGGCCGCCGCGAGCGGTCTGGCCTCCCTGGCCTGCGCGCTGGCCGGCGCGCGGCATACGGCCCGGGACGGGGGATGCGGCCGCGCGTGACCCTGCCCGGCGCGTCGGGCCTCCTTGCCGTCCCCCGAAAGCGGCGTCCGAAAAAAAACTTTTTTTCAATGATGCAAAGTGACTGTTTTTTGCCGTCAAAGAGGAGTATGCCGGCTCCGCATCTCCGCCCGCGCCGCGCGGCCAGGGCGGATACGGGCCCCTGACCCGGGGCAAGGGCTTTCACGTGTGCGCGCGTTCGCGTTCCTTCTGCCGCAGTCATACTCAAAAACCATGTCCTCACCCACCCTTCTTCAGGAGCAGAGCGGTCTGCGCTTTGCCTACACCACCGTTCTCATCTCCCTTCTCTGCGCCTTCGGTCCTGTCTGCACGGACATGTACCTGCCCACCCTGCCCGAAATAGCGGAGGATCTCGGCATCTCCGCCGCCCTCACCCAGGGCACGATCACGGCCAATCTGCTCGGCCTGGCGCTGGGACAGCTCATCATCGGCCCCATCTCGGACGGCCGCGGCCGCCACGGCGTGCTGATTGTCTCCCTGGCCCTGTTCACGGTGACATCTGCCCTGTGCGCCGTGTCCACCTCCGGCCCCATGCTGCTGGCCATGCGCTTCCTGCAGGGTCTCGGCGGCGCCGGCGGCGTGGTCCTTTCCCGCGCCATCTGCTGCGACATCTACCAGGGCTCCAGACTGACCCAGTACCTGGCCATGCTCATGGCCATCAACAGCGTGGCCCCGATCCTCGGCCCCGTGGCCGGCGGCTTCATGGGCGCCCGCTTCGGCTGGCAGAGCATCTTCTACGCCCTGACCGTCTTCGGCGCGCTGCTCTTCATCGCCTGCAAGTTCACCCTGCCCGAGTCCCTGGCTCCCGAAAAGCGCGTGCAGGGCGGCATCGGCGCCTCGCTCCTCAACATGCGCCGCCTGTTCACCGAGCCCGCCTTCCTCTGCTATCTGGGCGTGCAGGGCTTCACCATGGGCGGCTTCTTCGGCTACATCGCCGCCTCCCCCTTCATCATCCAGAATATTTACGGCCTCTCCATGGAGGTCTACAGCGTGCTCTTCGCCGTCAACTCCATGGGCCTCATGCTGGTCTCCCTGCTGGCCGGCAAGCTCAGCGCCCGCATGGGCGACACAAGGCTTCTGCTCTGCGGCGACGTGCTGCGCACCGCGGCCTGCGTGCTGGTCTGCGTGGTGACCTTCGAGCGCCCCGACTCCTGGATTGTCGTGGCCGTCTCCCTGAGCGCCATGGTCATGCTCCAGGGCCTGACCCTGTCCGCGAGCTTCTCGCTGGCCATCGCCTCCCAGACCGTGGGCGCGGGCGCGGCCTCCGGTCTCGTGGGCGTCGCCACCTTCCTCTTCGGCGCCATCGCCTCGCCCGTGGTTGGCCTTGCCGGCCCCATGTCCATGACTCCCTTCGGCCTGACCGCGCTGGTGACGGGCCTCGGCTCCATCACCTGCACCATTCTTGGCAACCGCCTCCACAGCGGCAAGCCCCACAGGCTGGTGCACTAGCCGGCTTCTCCACCTTCCGGATTTTCGCCGCGGGCGTGACCGCGGTCCATCGAGCCCTGCGCAGGGGCGGCGCCAGCCGTCCTTTCCGCAGGGCTTGCTGTTCCATCTTGGCAAGCCGACGCATTCACGCTAAAAGAAAGGACCGGGGCGTGTGAAATTCAGGACGCGCCGCAGGGTGGAGAGCCTCATATGATTCGAATTCAGGAAATCCTCGACAAAGTGTCGTCAAAGAACAAGTCGGCCAATCTGGAACTCATCCAGAAGGCCTACATCTTTGCCGCCTCCGCCCATGCCGGGCAGGTGCGCCTCTCTGGCGAGCCCTATCTCTCGCATCCGCTGGCCGTGGCCGACACGCTGGCGGACATGGGCTTCGACGAGCCCACGATAGCGGCTGGCCTCCTGCATGACACGGTGGAGGACACCTCAGTCACCATCGATGACATAGCCGAGAATTTCGGCGACGAATGCGCCGACATCGTGGACGGCGTCACCAAGATCAGCCGCATCCCCTTCGACAACAAGGAGGAGGCCCAGGCCGAGAACATCCGCAAGATGATTCTGGCCATGAGCCACGACATGCGCGTCATCATGGTGAAGCTGGCCGACCGCCTGCACAACATGTCCACGCTGGACTTCCAGAAGGCCTACAAGCAGAAGCGCATCGCCCAGGAGACCATGGACATCTACGCGCCCCTGGCCAACCGCCTGGGCCTGTACGTGCTCATGCGCCGGCTGGAGGACCTGAGCTTCAAGTACCTGCGCCCGGACGTGTACAATCTGATCACCCACTGGCTGGACGACCATCAGGTGGTCGAGAAGCGCATGATCGAGAAGGTCGTGGGCATGCTCAAGGAGTTCATCCACGGCGCCGGCATTGAGGGGCAGGTCTACGGGCGCATCAAGCACAAGTACAGCATCTACAAGAAGATGCTGGCCGAGTCCCTGACCCTGGACGAGATGCACGACATCATGGCCTTCCGCGTCATCGTGCGCGAGGTGCGCGAGTGCTACACGGTGCTGGGCCTGGTGCATCAGCAGTGGAAGCCCGTGCACGGCCGCTTCAAGGACTACATCTCGATGCCCAAGGCCAACGGCTACCAGAGCCTGCACACCACGGTCATCGGACCGGACGGCGAGCGCATCGAGGTGCAGATACGCACCGAGGAGATGCACAGGCAGGCCGAGCACGGCATCGCGGCCCACTGGCTGTACAAGGAGCACGGGCGCATCAACAGCAAGGACCTGGCCCAGTTCTCCTGGCTGAACGAGATTTTCGAGCGCCAGCGCGAGGAGAGCGACTCCAAGGAGTTCATGCACTCCCTCAAGATGGACCTCTTCCAGGACGAGGTCTACGTCTACACGCCCAACGGCGACGTCAAGGAGCTGCCCGAGGGCGCAACGCCGCTGGACTTCGCCTTCCATGTCCACACCAAGGTCGGCCAGCACTGCGCCGGCGCCAAGGTCAACGGCCGCCTGGTGCCCCTGGGCCGCCCGCTGAAGAACGGCGACACGGTGGAGATCATCACCGACCAGAGCCGCAATCCCAACCGCGACTGGCTGAAGATCGTCAAGACCGCCAGGGCCCGCAACCGCATCCAGCACTATCTGCGCACCGAGGAGCGCCTGCGCGCCATCCAGCTCGGCCGCGAAATGCTGGAGAAGGAGGGCCGCAAGGTCAGCATCAACGTGGCCAGGGCCGCCAAGGAAGGGCAGCTGGCCATTGTCGGCCAGGACATGAGCTTCGACAGCCTGGACGATCTGTACGCCGGCGTGGGCTACGCCCATGTGACGCCGCGCAAGGTCCTCAACCGCCTCTACGCGGTGCTCCATCCCGAGGATCCGCAGGCGAAGCCGAAGGAGGAGGCGCTTCCGGAGCCCGAGGCCGAACAGCCCAAGGGCAAGCTGCCCGCCGGCGGCGTGGCCGTGTCCGGCGTGGACGGCGTGCTGATGCGCTTCGCCCAGTGCTGCAATCCCGTGCCCGGCGACCCGATCGTGGGCTACATCAGCCGCGGCGCAGGCATCACCGTGCACAGGGCGGACTGCCCCAACGTGCCGAACATGGAGCCCGAGCGCCTCATTTCGGTGCACTGGGAGGGCGAGGAGGAGGTCGAGAAGCCCTACGAGGCCGGCATCTTCGTCATCTGCCGCAACCAGAGCGGCGCGCTGGCGGCCATCGCCCAGGTGCTGGCCGAGGCCGGCGTCAACATCTCCACCCTGACAGTCAAGCCGCTGGTGGACGGCCGCTCGACCATGCATCTGGTGGTCGAGGTCAAGAACGCGACCCAGCTCTACGACCTGATTGAAAGCATACGCAGGCTGTCCATGGTCGTGGAGGTCGTGCGCGACGACGAGAACGCGGACAGCACGGTCGCATCCTAGCGCCGCACGGCGCGCAACGTTTCGCATCCGCAGGGCCCCGCAGAAGCCCTGCGGAAGAAGGAAGGACAAGGAGTCTTCATGGCACGGATTCTCTACGGCATTCACGGCACAGGGCATGGGCACGCCATGCGCGGCCTGACCATCGCCCGCAGACTGAAGCAGCATCAGTTTCTCTTTGTCTGCGCTGACGACGCGGTGCCGGTCCTCTCTCCGGAATTTCCCGTGCATCAGATTCCCAATCTCGGCACCGTCTTCAAGGACTACAAGGTCGATTTCGGGGCCACCATCCGGCACAGCATTCCGCTGCTGAAGAACAGCGAGAAGTACATCCGCGAGCTCACGGACCTGATTCACGCCTTCGGGCCGGACGTGTGCATGACGGATCTTGAGTACTTCGTGCCCAGGGCCGCCGAGCGCGCCGAGATTCCCTGCCTGAGCCTGGGGCATCAGCACGTGATCACCTGCTGCCGCCACAGCAACCTGCCCGGCAACATGTGGTGGGACACCTGGCTGCAGGGCATGACGCCCAAATACCTGTTCCGCCCCACGGACGAGAACCTCATCGTCTCCTTCTACCAGCCGCCGGTCCTGCCCAGATACAGGGCCAGGGTCGTGCCGCCCATCCTGCGGGACCAGGTTCTCGCCGCGACGCCCTCGGACGAGGGCCACGTGGTGGTCTACCAGAGCAATTCCACGAGCCCCGAGCTCATCGACTTCCTGAAGAAGGCCACGAAGCGCAGATGCTACGTCTTCGGCTACCGGATGGAGGAGGGCGAGGACGGCAACGTGGTCTACATGAAGAAGAGCGAGGAGGGCTTCCTGAAGCTGCTCGCCGGCTGCTCCTACGTCATCCAGGGCGGCAGCCACACGCTCATGACCGAGGCGCTCCATCTCGGCAAGCCCATCTTCACCATTCCCCTCAAGGCGATGGTGGAGCAGCGCTTCAACGCCTGGTACATCGAGCGCCTCAATTACGGCATGCAGGCCGACATGGAGAAGCTCAATCCCATGGACCTGCTCAGGTTCGAGGCGCGTCTCGACGACTACCGCCGCGAAATCGCCAAGGGGCGCTTCTGCGGCAACGAGATTGTCTTCGGCCTGGTGGACACGTTCATCCGCACCAAGCGCCTGCCCGAGACCGGGGAGCCGCCGGTGCTTGAAACAAAGGAGAAGCGCGGCCCGATGAAGCTGGCCGCGCCCGAGGATATGTGCTGGGAGGAGGCCTCGGCGGCCGTGGATCCGCGCAGAAAGAAGCGCGCGAGCCGCAGGACCGGAGCCTGACAGACAAAACAGCATGAGCCGGAGCCGCCGGGCGCTTGGGAGAAGCCCGGCCGCGCCGGCCTTTTTTCGGAGAAACACGTTGTTCGACAAAACAGACAGCAGAACCTTCTTCCTTTCCACACTCATGATTCTGACACTTGGCATGCTCTGGGCCATGCCGGCCCAGGGCCTGGCCGCCCAGGACAAGACGGCGGCCGCGGACGCGCCCGCCAGGGCCCCCGAGACCAGGAGCGCACCCTTCATGATCGCGGCGCCGGCGGAAAGCCTCTTCAGGCTGCCCAACGGCCTCACCGTCTACCTCATCCGGGACAAGCGCTTTCCCATGGTCTGCACGCGCCTCTACGTGCGCACCGGCTCGACCCATGAAAGCCCCGAGGAGTTCGGCATAAGCCATGTGCTCGAGCACATGGTCTTCAAGGGCACCACAACCCGGCCCGCCGGGCAGATAGCCCGCGAGGTCGAGCGGCTCGGCGGCTATCTCAACGCCTACACGAGCTTCGACAAGACCTGCTACCTCACGGACATGCCCGCCAGGCACTGGAAGACGGGCGTGGACATCGTGCGGGACATGGCCTTCAACCCCCTGCTTGATCCGGAGGAGCTGGCCAGGGAGAAGCCGGTCATCATCTCCGAGATGGAGGGCAGGGAGGACGAGCCCGAAGGCCGTCTCTTCCTGGACATGCAGAAGGCCGCCCTCTCGGGCACGCCCTACGCCCATCCCATCATCGGCACGAGGGAGACCGTCAATGCGGTCACGTCCGAAAGCCTGCGCGCATACATCGAGCGCTGGTACCAGCCGCAGAACATGCTGCTGGTCGTGGCCGGCGACATCGACACGGACGCCGTGCGCGCCTATGTGGAGGCCGGCTTCGGCTCCCTGGCCAACAGGGGCGTGCTGGCTGCCGACGCCCCGATCAGCCTGGACGGCATCGAGCCAGCCCCGAGGACAGGCGTCACGCGCGGCGCCTGGAACAAGGTCTACCTGTGCATGGCCGTGCCCGTGCCCGGCCTTTCCGACTACACCTCGCTGGATCTGGATCTGCTGAGCCACCTGCTGGCCGGCGACGCCACCTCGCTCTTCGAGCGCCGCTACCGTCATGACCGCCATCTGGTGGACAGCATCGACGTCAGCAACATGAGCTTCTCCCGCGCCGGCCTGCTGGAAGTCACGGCCGTGCTGGACGCGGACAGGCTGGAGGAGGTCTTCACCTCCCTGGTGCGCGACCTGCGCGATTTGTCCATGAGCTCCTTCACGAAGGACGATCTGGACAGGGCCAAGTTCAGCACTCTGGACGACTTTGACAGAAGCTCCGAGACGCTCAACGGGCTCACCTCCTGGCGCGCCCTGATGCAGTTCGAGATGGGCGGCCGCCAGGGCGAGGCCAATGTGCGCGCCTATCTGGAGAACGCGGACTTTGCCGGCATGGCCGCGACCTACGCCCGCTGGATGCGCCCCGAGAGCCTGCGCGTGCGCGTGCTGGCTCCCGAAAAGGCCGAACTGCCCGACATCGCCGCCATCCTGGACAGGGAATGGCCCGCGCCCGCCAGGGCCGGAGACAGCGCGGCCGCCGAAAGCGGCAGCGCCGAGCGTCTGACGCTGGCCAACGGCGTGGAGCTCGTGCTTCTGCCGGACACCACCATGCCCTATCTCTCCCTGACGCTGGCGGCCACGGGCGGCAACGCCCTGCAGACGCCCGGGAACGCCGGCCTCGCCTCCCTCGCCGCCTCCCTGCTGGAGGACGGCTGCGGGGACATGGACAGGATCGAGTTCGAGCGCAGGCTGACGGCCAGGGCCATGGGCATCTCCGCCCACTCCGGACGCCAGACCTTCACCATCACCGCCACCGGACCCTCCAGGTACAGCGGCGAGCTGCTGGACATGCTCAGAACCATGATGACGCGGCCCCGCTTCGACGAGAAGGAGTTCGTCCGCGAGGTGCAGGACATGAACAGCGCCCGCACCCTGCGCGACGAGGATCCCATGGGCCGGCTCACCTCCAGGGTGTGGCCGATGATCTTCGGCAGCCACCCCTACGGCATGGACAGCCTGGGCACGGCCGAAAGCCTGGCCGCCCAGAGCAGGGAGACCGTGGCCGCCTTCTGGGAAAGGCAGCGCGCCATGCCCTGGGTCGTGGCCGTGGCCGGCACCTTCGACAGGGGGCAGATTGTCGCCTGGGCCGAGGGCATGAGCAGGGCCACACAGCCCGCCGTCATGCCGGCGGCGCCCGTCTGGGGCAGTCAGAAGACGCTTTCCGTGTCCATGCAGGACCGGAACAAGGCCCATCTGCTGGAACTCTTCCCGACCGTGCCCCGCACGCACGAGGACGCTCCGGCCCTCATGGTCCTGAACGCCGTCCTCTCCGGCCAGAGCGGTCTGCTCTTCCTGCAGATGCGCGACAGGGACAGCCTTGGCTACACCGTGGCCAGCCAGAACGTCTTCCTGCCCTCGACCGGCGTGAGCCTGCTCTATGCCGGCACCACGCCCGACAAGGTCGGGGCGGCGGAGAAGGGCTTCGCGGACATCATGCGCTCCCTGAAGGAGAAGCCGCTTGATCCCGCCCTGCTCGAGGCGGGCTGCAGCAGCCTCGAGGGCCGCTACATCCGCTCGCGCCAGAGCCTCGGCTCCAGAAGCGACGAGGCCGCGGTGGAGGTGCTGATGGGGCTGCCCAGAAACTTCTCCCGCACCCTGATCGACAAGGCCCGCACGGTCACGCCCGAGGATGTGCGCAGGGTTGCCGAAAAGTATTTCCATGACGGCTACACGGCCGTGCTGCTCCCGCAGGGAGCCGAACAGAAAACGAAGTAAAGGAGGAAGGGGCCGGACGAACTGTCCGGCCCCGAACCGATTATGGACATGAAAGAACTGCTGGACGTTCTCGTCTGCCCCAAATGCCGCGCGAAGCTCGCGCCCCTGCCCGCCGAGGGCGAGGTCGAGGGCCTGTGCTGCCAGTCCTGCCAGAAGGTCTATCCCGTGCGGGAGGGCATTCCGGTGATGCTCATGGAAGAGGCGCTGCCTGTCACCCAGTGGGAGGCGGGCCTGCGCGGCAAGGGAGACAAGAGATAATGCGCCTGCTCATCGCTTCGGACATACACGGCTCGACCGAGAGCCTGCACATTCTGCTGGACAAGGCCCGCGCCATGCGCCCGGACCACGTGGTTCTGCTGGGCGATCTGCTCTATCACGGCCCCCGCAATCCCCTGCCGGGCTCCTACGGCCCCAAGGGCATGCCGGACGGCTTCCGCGAGCTCATGGACATCTGTCCGGTGATTGCCGTGCGCGGCAACTGCGACGCCGAGGTGGACCTCTTCGTGCTGCCCTTCGGCGGCAGCATGAACGAAAGCTGCTGGCTTGTGGACGGACCGCGCGAGATCTTCGTGAGCCACGGCCACCACATCCCCGAGCAGCCGCCCATGGGCGGCTTCAAGAAGGGCACCATCTTCCTGCGCGGCCACACCCATGTGCCCCGCGGCGAGGAGATTGACGGCTACTTCTTCTGGAATCCGGGCTCCATGACCCTGCCCAAGCAGGGCTGGCCCAGGTCCTACGCCGTCTGCGAGGACGGCCGCTTCCGCGTCCTCACTCTTGACGATCAGCTCGTGCTCGAGCACGCGGTCATGGCCGGAGAGTAGGGATGGGCGAAGGTCTGGAAAAACCGCTGTTCAGGCCGGCTCCGGGCATGCGCCTCGTGCTGGCCTCGGGCTCGCCGCGCAGGCGGCAGTTTCTTGCCGAGTGGGGCGTGCCCTTCGCGGTCCGCCCGGTGGCCGGGGAGCCCGACCCGAAGGCGGACGAGCCGGCGGCGGACTTTGTGGCCCGGTGCGCGGCGTACAAGCTTGATCACGCGGAGCGCGCCGAAGGCGAGACGGTCATCGCCGCCGACACGGTGGTGGCGCTGGATGACCGCATCATGGGCAAGCCGGACGGCGAGGCCGGAGCGCTCGCCATGCTGCAGGCTCTGGCCGGGCGCGACCATCAGGTCATCACGGCCGTGGCCGTGGAATTTCCCGACGGCAGCCGGGCGTGCACGGCGGATGTCTGCCACGTGCACATGCAGGCCTGGGGAACCGAGGCCCTGCAGGCCTATGTCGGGACAGGCGAGTGCCTGGACAAGGCCGGCGCCTACGCCATACAGGGCATCGGCGCCTTTCTGGTGGACCGCATAGACGGCTCCTGGAGCACGGTGGTCGGTCTGCCGGTGAGCTGGCTCGCGCGCCAGCTCGCGGACAGGGGCGTCATCGTGCCGGCCCTGCGCAAAGCCGGGGAGCAGGCCTGAGAACAGGTCCTGCGAGAGATCCCGCCGCGGATTTTTCGCACTCGAAAAGGCTGCCTCCGGATTTTCCGGAAGGCAGCCTTTCGAATTTTGCAACAAGGGGCCCGCTAGTCCTTCGAGGCCACCCGCCTTGCCCGTATGGCGGCCACAAGGGCCTCGTCCAGAGTGGGGTGGGCCACCATGAAGGTGTCGAGCTTCTCGCCCTGGTACTGGCCTATGAGCAGAAGCTGCGCCGAGAGGGTCAGCTGGGACACATTGGCGCCGATGGCGGCGATGCCGACGATGTCGTCGTTGCGCCAGACGACCTTGACGAAGCCGTAGGGATTGCCGGCGGCCTGGGCCATGACGTTGGACGCGAAGTGCACCTTGGAGATGTAGACCTCGCCGCCCAGGGCGACGGCCTCGCGCTCGGTCATGCCCACGCGCATGATCTCCTGGCTGCCGTGGAAGCAGGAGGGGCAGGGGCCGGGCACGTAGGGCCCCTTTTCCTGGCCGAGAATGGTGCGCGCCACGTACTCGCCCTGATGGGCCGCGGCATGGGCCAGCAGAATCTTGCCGTTGACGTCGCCGATGGCCCAGGAGTTGGGGGACGAGCGCAGGAAGTAGTCCGTGGTGATAAAGCCGCGCCGGTTCAGGGCTATGCCCGCGGCGTCGGCGTCCAGGGTGGAGGTGTTGGGCATGCGGCCCGAGGCGATGAGGCCCTTTTCGGCCGTGTGCACGTCGCCGTTGGCCAGGGTGAGCCTGGCCTGGCCGTTCTCGTCGGCAGCCAGCGAAACGGCGCGCACGCCGGTCATGCAGACCACGCCGCGGCGCTCCAGGTAGAGGCGCATCTGCATGCCGATGTCGCTGTCCTCGGTGGGGCATATCTGCGGCGCCGCCTCGGCTATGGTCACCTTGGTGCCCATGTGCAGGAAGAAGTCGGTGAGCTCGATGCCGATGGTGCCGCCGCCGCAGATGATGAGGCTCGCCGGGATGACCTCCTGCTCGAGAATGGTGGTGCTGCCCAGAATGACGTGTCCATCCGGCACGAGGTTGGGGTAGGTGGAGGTGCGCGAGCCGCAGGCGAAGATGATGTTCTCGCTCTCGAGCTTCCTCGCGCCGCCGTCCCCGCTCTCCACGGCGATGGTGGTGGGCCCGAGGCACTGGGCCTGCCCCCTGATCAGATGGACGCCGAGATTGATGAGCTCCAGGGCGAGAGCCTTGCGCGTGCCGCTCACGAACATGTGCACGCGCTCGCGCAGGAGGTCGAAATTGACCTTTTCGGTGCCCTCGATGATGCGCCCGCGGGACAGGTTCTCCATGAGGCCCAGCGGGGCCACGGCGCCGAGCAGCAGCTTGGTGGGCACGCAGCCGCGGTTCAGGCAGGTGCCGCCCCATTCGCGGTTCTCCACAAGGGCCACGTTTTTGCCGGCCCGTCCCAGCAGTCTGGCGGCGGCCACGCCGCCCGGCCCGGCTCCGATGATGATGACGTCGAATTTCTGCATATGCCGGCACAACCTCGGGATCAGAAGTCGTTTTGAACAGAAGAACGCAAAGAAAGACACAGCGCTGTGAAAGGAAAAACAGCGTGATACAGCGGCATCCGGGGGGAGAGCTGCCGCAAAAAACACTAGCGGCTGCCCGCCGTCAAGGCAAGTGAAAAGTGCTCCGGCGCGCCGCGCGGGGAAGAAAAGGGCGCCCGGCCGCATAAGGCCGGGCGCCCTGAAAGGCTCAAAGTTGTGCGGCTAGTCCTTGAAGGGAGACAGATCGCGCAGCGTCTTGATGAGCGGCGGAATCTTCTCGATGGCGAAGTCCACTTCCTCCTGGGTGTTGTAGCGGCACAGGGAGAAGCGGGTGGAGCTGTGGGCGTACTTGAAGGGCACGTCCATGGCGTGCAGCACATGGGAGGGCTCGAGGGAGCCGGAGGTGCAGGCCGAGCCGGAGCTCGCGCAGATGCCGAACTCGTTCAGCATGAGCAGGACGGCCTCGCCCTCGATGTTGCGGAAGGCGATGTTGGTGGTGCCGGGCAGGCGGTGTTCCGTGTCGCCGTTCACCAGGGTGTCCGGCACTGCGGAGGTGATGCCCTTTTCCAGGCGGTCGCGCAGGGCGGCAACTCTGGTCACTTCGTCATTGAAATGCTTGCGGGCCAGCTCGCAGGCAACGCCCAGGCCGACGATGTAGGGAGCGTTTTCGGTGCCGGCGCGGCGTCCGCCTTCCTGATGGCCGCCGCGCACGAAGGGACGGAAGCGCACGCCCTTGCGGACGTAGAGCACGCCGATGCCCTTGGGCGCGTGCAGCTTGTGGCCGGAGATGGACAGCATGTCCACGCACATCTTCGAAAGGTCGAACTGCACCTTGCCGGCAGCCTGCACGGCGTCGGTGTGGAAGAGAATGCCTCTCTCCCTGGCCATCTCGGACATTTTCGCGATGGGGTAGATGTTGCCCACCTCGTTGTTGGCGAACATGATGGAGGCGATGGCCGTGTCGGGGGTCAGGGCGTCGGCATATTCGTCCATGTCCAGGCGGCCCTTGCCGTCCACGCCAAGGCGCGTCACGCGGTAGCCCCTGGTTTCCCAGAAGGCCACTGTCTGCAGAATGGCGGGATGCTCCACGGCCGTGGTGATGATGTGCTTCTTGTCCGGCTGGGTCTGCAGGGCGCTCCAGATGGCGGTGTTGTCGCTTTCGGTGCCGCAGGACGTGAAAATGACTTCACTCGGCTTGCAGCCCAGCATTTCGGCCACCTGCTCGCGGCCTGTCTGCACGTACTTGGCCACCTGGCCTCCGAAGCTGTGCATGCTGCCCGGATTGCCCCAGTGCGTGGTGAACATGGGCATCATGGCCTCGGTCACTTCCGGGGCCACCATGGTCGTGGCATTGTTGTCAAAATAGATGGTCTTCATGCTAGGCTTCCTCTACCACGATGCCGGGCTCGACCTGCATCTGCAGAATCTGCTCGATAACGCCCTTGAGGGTGGCCTTGGAGGCCGGACAGCCGGCGCAGTGGCCGGTCAGCCTGACCAGCACGGTCTTCTCCCTGATGTCGACCAGCTCGACATCGCCGCCGTCGGCCTGCAGCTGGGGACGGATCATCTGCATGGCGGCCATGACCTTCTGCATGCGCTGCAGGTTGCTCATGCCGGCGGGAGCGGCGCAGGCGGAGGCCGCGGGAGCCGCGGGCTTCGGCATGGGCTCGATCAGGGGCTTGCGCTCGGGCATGGTGTCCGGCAGCTCGCCGCTGCGGATCTTGAGCTCGCGCTCCAGAATCTCGGAGATTTCGTCCAGGCAGGACTGGCAGGCGCCGCCGGCCTTGGTGAAGGAGGTCACGTCCTCAAGGGTGGAGAGGTTGTTCTCGCGGATGGTCTTGATGATCGTGAGATCGGTGACATTGAAGCACTTGCAGACCAGCTT
>JAUNSE010000426.1:1557-2456 GCA_030539415.1 Desulfovibrionaceae bacterium | reverse complement strand
GGAACAGGCATGCACCGCGATGAAACAGAAGGGCATGCCGATCCGCCCCCGCATACGAGCGGCCGCGGAAGACGCGGCCACGCAGATGGAGTTGCCCCATGAGAAACGCCTTTTTGTTCGCCTTTCTGTGCCTCGGCCTGCTGTTCTGCGCTCAGGCCAGAGCAGACCAGTATCCCGACAAGACCGTGCAGTTTGTTGTTCCCTTCGGTCCCGGCGGCAGCACCGATGTCGCCACCCGTCTGCTGCTGAAAACCTTCAACAAAAACTTCCCCGAAGAGGGCGTGGTCATCAACGTGGCCGGCGCCGGCGGTGCCGTGGGTTCCCGCAGGGTGCACGATGCCGAGCCGGACGGCTACAACCTGCTCTCCTTCAACACCATTCTGCCCGTGCTGAAGATCATGGGCGTGCTGGACTTCAACTATTCGGCCTTCGAGCCTGTGGCACTCTTCTCCACCTCCGACACCGGCGTCTTCGTGCGCTCCGACGCCCCCTGGAAGAACATGCACGACTTCGTGGCCGACGCGAAGAAGCGTCCCGGCAAGATCCGTTTCGGCGTGGGCTTCGGCACCCTGGCGCATCTTGGGGCCATCGCCTTGGAAAAGGCCGCCGGCATCAAGCTGAACATCGTGGACACCGGCGGCGGCGAGAAGAAGTCCGCGGCGCTGCTCGGCGGCCATATCGACGCCTACTTCGAACCTGTTCCGCCCGTCACCCAGTACCTCGATGCCGGCACCTTCAGATGTCTCGGCATCTTCAGCGAGCAGGAGAATCCGAGGCTTGCTGGCGTCCAGACCATGCGCCAGCAGGGCATAGACGTGGTCCTCATGCAGAACAACGGCATCTTCGCGCCCAAGGGCACACCCGAGTCCGTGCTGAACATCCTGCGCGAAGGCATAAAG
>JAUNSE010000426.1:0-1547 GCA_030539415.1 Desulfovibrionaceae bacterium | reverse complement strand
CTGTGCAGATCCTGAATTTCAGAAGGAACTTGCAGCCAGCAAGCTGGATGTCGTCTACATGGACGGTCAGGAATACAAGGACCTGCTGGCCAGAGAAAACAAGGTTCTTGAAGGTATAGCCGCAAGCCTTGCCCAGTAGCGGTTCTTTACACGGCAAATAACGACTATTTCATATCATAACGCCGCGGAGTGACCTGATGGCTCATGGTGCACTCTCCTCGACCAGTACGACCTGACACGGGTCCCTCCGCGGCCATCCATCACCTGCCATGCCTTCCAGACTCACCCCGGCAATGTCTTTACATGCATGCCGCGTGCTTCAAGACAATACAGACGGACATCTCTTCCATAGCGTTTCGCTATGATATTGGAGCCGACTCCACCGGCTCCTGTCCGGACGGTTCCTGCCTGCCGTCCCCCGCGCCCCCCCACTGTCCACAGGAGCTTGCTTATGGGCGAAATGATTCTCCAGGCCCTGTCCACCCTCTGCGATCCCTTCTCCCTCATCTGCATGGCCATAGCCATGGCCTACGGGATCCTGCTGGGCGCCATTCCGGGGCTGACCGCCACCATGGCCGTAGCCCTCCTGATTCCCCTGACCTACACGCTGCCCAAAAGCGTGGCCATGGTCTGCTTCATAGCCGTCTACATCGGCGGCATCTCCGGCGGCCTCATCTCCGCCATCCTGCTGCGCATGCCAGGCACCCCCTCCTCGATAGCCACCACCTTCGACGGCTATCCCATGGCGCAGAAGGGCATGGCCGGCCGCGCCCTCGGCCTGGGCATTCAGGCCTCCTTCATCGGCGGCATCATCAGCGCCGTGGCCCTCATCCTCATCGCGCCGCCGCTGGCCGATTTCGCGGTGACCTTCGGCCCCTTCGAGTATGCCGCCCTGGCCTGCTTCTCCCTGAGCATGGTCTCCTCGCTGTCCGAGAAGGACCGCCTCAAGGGCATCATGTCCGCCCTGCTCGGCCTCTTCTTCTCCTGCGTGGGCCAGAGCCCCATCGACGGCTCGCACCGCTTTGTCTTCGGCTTCTCCGAACTCTCCGCCGGCTTCGAGATCCTGTCCGTGCTCATCGGCCTGTTTGCTGTCTCCGAAATCCTGCAGTCCTCCGGGTCACTGCACGAGAAGGCGGAAAAGATCAGCGCAAGCCTCCGCCTGAAGGACTTCTTCCCGCCCGTCCGCGAGACCGTCTCCAAGTGGCGCTCCTATCTGCGCGCCTCCTGTATCGGCACCTTCATGGGCATTCTGCCCGGCATCGGCGGCGGTCCAGGCGGCCTGGTGGCCTACGCCCAGGAAAAGCGAGCCTCGAAGACGCCGGAAAAGTTCGGCACCGGCTGCCCCGAGGGCCTCATCGCCTCCGAGACCTCCAACAACGCCGTGACCGGCGGCGCCCTCATCCCGATGCTGACCCTGGGCATCCCCGGCGACGCCACCACGGCCATCGTCATGGGCGGCTTCATTGTCCACGACATCCGTCCCGGACCGCTGCTCTTCCAGAACAGCCCCGGCATTGTCACCACGATTCTCATCTCGGTCATTCTCT
>JAUNSE010000018.1:12768-14698 GCA_030539415.1 Desulfovibrionaceae bacterium | reverse complement strand
ATGGGGCCGGCCAGCAGGTAGGGAAAGGCCATGGAGAAGAGAAAATGTCTGCCAAGCCCCTCGGGCTCGATATGGCGCTGATAGATGCCGAAAAGCCAGGCTGTCTGCACCAGCACCCAGAAGGAGAGGCCGGCAAGCCGCGCCGTCTCCAGCATGAAGCCAGGCTCGGCTTCAAGAACGGCGCCCACGCCGCCGACAAAGGCTCCGAGAACGGGCGACACGGCCTCCATGTCTGCCTGCGGGACGAGCAGCGGCAGATAGCGGGTCAGGAACAGCGGTGCGGCATTCAGCAGCACGGCCGTCCCGAGCAGGCCTCTGCGGCGCAGGGAACCGTCCCGTTCGCCGGGTGCGGAGAGGGCCAGCCCCAGAAAGTAGTTGACGGGAATGAGGCAGAGCATGAGCAGCAGGGCCGCGGGGCTGGACAGGAGGCAGAAGGCGATCGAGAAGCCCAGCAGCAGCGTGCTCAGGCTTTCGCGGCGGACAATGGCCGCCGCCTTCCAGGCAATGACAAAGATCGGCAGAAAGAGGAGGACGAAGCTGTAGCTGTCAAAGAGCATTTTCTCTCCCGTCAGATGGTGGCGCCGCGCGGAACAGGTTTTCTTGACGTGCGGGCCGGGCTGTGCCAAGCCAATCTTTCCGGGTGTTCGGCACAGTGCTCCGGCACTCTGTCTCCATACAGTTTTCCTGCACAGCGCCCTGCACGCGCATGGGTGCTGTTCCTCTACACCAGCCGCCCCCAAAAATCCAGAACGCCCGGATCCGGCGTGTTCCTCGTGATGGCGGCGCAACGCAAAGTCAGGTCCCGCTTTGGCGCAGATAGTCTTTCCCTGGCCGGCACACCGGGCGCGCAGCCCCATCGTGCCCGTCTTCCTCCCCTTTGCCGGCTGTCCGTCCCGCTGCCTGTACTGCGCCCAGAATCTCCAGACCGCCATGGGCATGCCGGACATTCGCGGCGTGCTGGCGGAGGCGGAGGCCATGCTGGTCCGGCGGGAACGCGAGGGGAGGCCGCCTGCCGAAGCGGCCTTCTACGGCGGAACCTTCACGGCGCAGCGCGAGGCTCCCTTCGAGCTCTGTCTCGCTGCCGCCGGAAAATGGATGTCGCAGGGACTGATACATTTGTGGCGGTGCTCGACAAGGCCGGACAGCCTTGACGCGTCCCGTCTCGAGCGCATGCGCGCGGCCGGATGCACCTGCATCGAACTGGGGGTGCAGAGCTTCGAGGACAGTGTGCTTGAGGCAAGCCTGAGAGGATACGGCGGTGAAGCGGCGGCCCGCGCCGTCGGCAGGGTGCGCGACGGAGGCTTCCTCTGCGGCGTGCAGCTTCTGCCGGGACTTCCCGGCAGCACGGCCAGCGGCTTTGTGCGGGATGTGAAGCTTGCGGTCGAACTCGGCGCGGGGCTTCTGCGCTTCTATCCCTGCCTGGTGGTCCGCTCCACCGGGCTGGCCCGGCTGTACGAGGCCGGGCTCTACCGCCCGTGGGACGTGCCGGCCACCATTGAGGCGCTGGCCCGGGGTCTTGCGGTCGCGAGTCTGGCCATGGTGCCCGTCACGCGAATCGGGGTGGCGTACGAGCCGGAATTCGAGCCCCATGTGCTGGCCGGGCCGAGAGATCCTGACCTCGGCACCAGAGTGCGCTCGCGGGCCCTGATTCTGGCCGTCAAAAGGCATCTGCCGCCGGGGGCGAAAATAGCGCGCGCCGTTTTCCCCCGGCAGGCCGGGGGCTATCTCTACGGGCACAGAAGGGAGGCCGCGCCGGCTCTTGCCGCACTGGGACTCGATGCGGGGACAGTCTGCTGGCACGACAGCCCGCAGGTGCTTCTGGAGACGGAGTGACGGGCGTTCCTGGGCCGGAGCGCCCGGGCTGCGCACCGAACCGGAAAAGGACTCCTTTGACGGGAAATGTCTGCACTGCCGTCTGCAGTATGACTGA
>JAUNSE010000018.1:0-12758 GCA_030539415.1 Desulfovibrionaceae bacterium | reverse complement strand
TGGTAATTGGAAGCCATGCTTGTCATGCGTCATCATCTGTCTGCGCCTCCTGAACAAACAGATGCATGCAGTGTGAGAAGAAGAAAGAAAAAGTGACAATAAAGACCTCTGGACAGAAAGGAAGCTTTTCAGTATCAGGTAAATGTCTTTCACTCCGGAGGCCCATCCTTGTCCAGCAGCACCCAGCCCACAGCCCGCAGCCGGGAGAATGTTCTCGTGCGCATTTTCAAAGCCGAGAAACTCGGCCATATCCCCATGGGTATCGTGCTGTTTTTCGCCTTTGTCACGCTGACCCTCATGGTCAGCCTGCCCGCCCTCATATCGGTGGAGCGCAACGAGACAACGCTGACCAGACTTCTGGCCGACAAGGGCTTTGCCCTGATAACCGCCTTCGAAAATGTTCTGCGCACCGGCATGCGCTCGCAGGCCGGCGTGCGTCTTCAGCTTGTGCTGGAGCAGATGACGCAGAGCAGGGACATCAATTTCATTGCCGTCACCATGCCCGACGGCACCATCATTGCCCACTCCAACCGCGAGCGCGTGGGTGAAATCCTGCAGATTGACGGTCAGGAGGCCTCCGAGGCCACCATGCACCAGCTGTCGCCCAGAGGCGAGAAGCGCTGGAGCGTGATGAATGTCGAGGGGTTCCGCAGCTTCGTGGTCTACAGCAATTTCGAGCCCGGGCCGCCGCCCGGACGCAGGCGCCCCCCTCCGCCCTCCAACAGGCCGGGAGTCCCTGTGCCCATGATCTTTCTGGGCATGGATGTCTCCCCCTTCGAAATCACCCGCTCCCAGAACAGGGCCTATGTGACCATGCTGGCCGGCGTGACCCTGCTGGTGGGGCTGGCCTGCCTGCTGGTGCTCTACTACACGCAGAAGGCCCGCCGGGCGAGGCTGGGGGAAAAGCAGGCCAAAAGCCGCGTGGCCGCGCTCGAAGAGGAGATGCGCCGCAAGGAGAAACTGGCCGCGGTCGGCAATCTGGCCGCCGGCGTGGCCCACGAGATCCGCAATCCCCTGAGTTCCATCAAGGGCTACGCAACCTATTTCGCCCAGCGCTTCCCGGAGGGCAGCGACGACAGGGAGGCGGCCTCGGTTATGGTGCGCGAGGCCGACCGGCTGAACCGCGTCATCACCGATCTCATCGGCCTGTCGAAGCCCACGGATGTGGCCCTGAGGTCCACGCGCCTGGAGGAGGTCGTGCAGCATGTCGCAAGACTGCTTGCCCAGGACGCGGCGCACCGCAACGTGCGCATTGTCCAGCAGTTCGCGCGCAGGAGCCAGCCGGCTCTGGCCGACCCGGACAGACTCAATCAGGCCGTGCTGAACCTCTGCCTCAATGCTCTGGACGCCATGCCGGACGGAGGCACTCTCACGCTGGCCGTGGAAATGGACAAGGACCGGGTCAGGCTCGAGGTGCGTGACACGGGCGTGGGCATTCCTCCGGAAAACCTGAGCCACGTCTTTGACCCCTACTTCACGACCAAGGCAAAGGGCACGGGCATAGGGCTTGCCACGGTGCACAAGATTGTGGAAGCTCTGAACGGGGACATTGCCGTCACCTCATCCCAGGCCGCGGGGACGCAGCCAGGGGGAACCTGCTTCACGCTCTGGCTGCCCATGGCCGGGGCCTGAACGCGGGTTGGGCAGAGGGCATTCACGCAGTAACGACAGTACGTACATGCGGCGCCGCGCGCCGGTTCAAGCAAGGATACAGATATGAAGACTACGACAAGCGCGACCGTTCTGGTCGTCGATGACGATGACGCCCACCGCGGCATGCTGCGAATGATGCTCAAGAGCTGGGGCTACACGGTAGTCGAGGCGGCGGACGGCGACGAAGCCGTGGAGGCCGTTCGCAAGGACTCCTTTGATGCCGTCCTGACGGACGTGCGCATGGGCCGGACCGACGGCATCTCGGCCATGAAGCAGATACTGAGCTACAATCCGTCCCTGCCGGTCATCCTCATGACCGCCTACTCCTCGGTGGAGACGGCCGTCGACGCGCTGCGCGTGGGCGCCTATGACTATCTGATAAAGCCTCTGGACTTTGATGCGCTGAAGGACACCCTGAAAAAGGCCATGGCCCATGCGCGCCTGGGCGTGGAGAACAGGGAGCTGCGCCGCCAGCTCTCGGAAGAGAATTCCAGCCCCGAGATTCTGGGCCGCTCGCCGGCCATCACGTCCATGCTGGCCATGATTCAGACGGTCGCGCCGACAGAGGCCACCGTGCTGGTGACCGGCGAGTCCGGCACGGGCAAGGAGCTGGTGGCGAGAGCCCTCCATGCCCAGAGCCTGCGAAAGGATGCGCCGCTGATCACCGTCAACTGCGCCGCTCTCGCGGAGACCCTGCTTGAATCCGAGCTGTTCGGCCATGAAAAGGGGGCGTTCACCGGCGCGGACCGGCACCGCGAGGGACGATTCAAGCAGGCCGACAAGGGCACGCTCTTTCTGGACGAGATTGGCGAGATGCCCTTCTCCGTGCAGGCCAAGCTGCTGCGGGCGCTTCAGCAGGGCGAAATCCAGCGCGTTGGCTCGGACAAGAGCGAGCATGTGGACGTGCGCGTCATTGCCGCCACCAACCGCGACCTCAAGAAGGAAGTGGAGGAGCGGCGCTTCCGCGAGGATCTCTATTTCCGTCTGAACGTCATCAGCTTCGAGGTGCCGCCCCTGCGTCAGCGCCGCGAGGACATTCCCCTGCTGGCCGCCCACTTCCTGGCACGCTTCTCCGCCCGCAACCGCAAGACCATCAAGGGCTTTTCCCCGCAGTGCATGGACATGCTTCTGCACTACGACTGGCCTGGCAATGTGCGCGAGCTGGAAAATGCCGTCGAGCGCGCCGTCATCCTGTGCACCGGCGACACGGTGCTGGGCCCGGAACTGCCCATGACCATTTCCCGTCTGAGCGAGCAGGATCTGAGCAGACCGGCGGAAATGCCCTCGTCCCTGGCCGGGCTGCCACTGGAAGAGGTCGAGCGTCTGGCCATCGAGGAGACGCTGCGCGAGACCGGAGACAACAAGAGCGCCGCAGCCCGCAAGCTGGGCATAACCCGGGCCACGCTGCACAAGAAGCTGCGCAAGTACGAGATAGACAGCAGGGAGGACGGCGAGTGATGCGGCAGTCGGACAGCGGTCAATTCCCGCACGCTCGGCTCGAGCGCATAGTGGACTTCCTCTTCGAGGCCGGCATGCTGCGGCACACGCCCCGCAGCGGCTACATATTTCTGGGCACAGGCTCGGAGGACGTGGCCCAGCACAGCTTCCGCGTGGCCGTCATGAGCTTCGCGCTGGCCAGAATGGCCGGGGCCGACCCGTACCGCGCGGCCATGCTGGGACTGTTCCATGACCTGCACGAGGCGAGGACCTCGGACCTCAACTACATGAATCAGCGCTATGCCACCAAGGACGAGCTGCGTGCCCAGCAGGACGCCGTGGAAGGCACGGGGCTCGAGGAAGACATTGTCGGCGCCTTCAGAGAGTTCGAGGCCCGGGAAAGTCCGGAGGCCAGACTGGCCAAGGATGCCGATCAGCTGGACCTGCTCTTCAATCTCAAGGTGGAGCTCGACAAGGGCAACGCCTTTGCCAGGGACTGGATCGAGTCGGCCCTGGGCCGGCTGAAGACCCCGCAGGCTCAGGCCGTGGCCGCGGAAATGATGCAGACCGATCACAACCGCTGGTGGTTCGGCCGCGTGGACAGGCGCTGGTGGGTGGAGCGCTCTCTCCCCGCCGGGCGCGCGGGCCGTCCCATGCGCTCGGCCCGTCACGGGCGGACCGGCATTGTGCGGCGCAGACGGCCGCCCGCGGAAAGCGGGTCCGGAAAATCCTAGCTGCCGGCAAAGCCCGTGACGGCGGCCCGAAGGCCGGAAGAAAGGCAGAAATAAAACAGGGCCTCCGCATGCCGGAGGCCCTGTCGCGCTTTCGGGGGAAGACGAGCGCGCGTGAAATCTAGAAGGTGACGGGCATGGGGCCGAAGGCCGCCTCGTAGCGGCCGCGGAAGTCCTCGAAAGTGAAGCTGTGCTCCTGCGTGCCCTGATGTTCGATGGCGTAGCTGGCTGTCACGGAACCGTACCTGGCCGCCTCGGGGACGCTCAGGCCATGGGCGAGCCCGAAGAGCAGGCCGGAGCGCTGCGAGTCGCCCGCGCCGGTGGGATCCGCCACATTCGCGCAGGGCAGGGCGGGAATGACGGTGTCCGTGCCGTCCCTGCCGCGCACCCGGCAGCCGTCGGCGGCCATGGTGGTGATGATCCATTCGACGCTGTCGAGCAGATCCTCCTCGCGGCCGAGTTCGAGCAGCTTGCAGGTGAGTCCGAGCTCGTAATCGTTGCTCACGTAGGCAAAGGCTCCCCTGATGGCGCGGCTCAATGTTTCCTTCGTGTAGAGCGGCATCTGCTGGCCGGGGTCGAAGATGAAGCGCACGCCGTTTTCGCGGTAGACGTCCGGGAAGCGCTGCATGTCGTCCATGTTGCCGGGGGAGACAATGGCCAGATCGCCGGCGGCTATGCCGGGGAAGGCGTAGGTCGAGGGAGTGAGCATGGCGCCGGCGTAGAAGCCGGTGATCTGATTGTTGGACCGGTCGGTGGTGATGTAGCACAGCGCCGTGAAGAGCTTCTCGTCCACCTGGACGCCGTCAAGGCGGATGCCCATGCCGGCGAGATGCTCGCGGTACTCAGCAAAATCCCTGCCCACGGTGCTCAGGATGGAGGGCTTTTCCCCCATCAGGGCAAGGGTGTAGGCGATATTGCCGGCGCAGCCGCCGCGGCGGACGACCATGTTGTCGACCATGAAGCAGACGTTGAGCATGTGCAGCCTGTCTTTCAGGATGTGGTCCTGAAAGTAGCCGTTGAAATTCATGATGCGGTCAAAGGCAAGAGAGCCTGAAACGTAGATGGACATGCAAACTCCTTCCGGGACCGTCCCGCGCGGGCCGATCCGGATCGATGACACAATTGCCCTTTCCATACGCCTGAGAACTCTTTCTGGCAATGCGCCTGAACGTGCCGCGAACGCAGTCTTTTTCACGAAGCCGGCCGCATCGGGACGCCGTGCGCGCCATGGGCGCGGCAAAGCGGCGGCCTGTCCTGTTCGTTGCGCGCAGAAGCAAAAATGAGTACAAGCATCTGTCGCGGACAGAGGGTTCCCCGGGAAGCGGGAGAGCCTTTCGTCTGTTGTTTCGGAAAGTAAAAACGCGGCACGTCACAGCCTGTGCCCGGATCCCAGATACCTGAGGAAGTTTTCATGAACGTTGTCACCCGCTTTGCCCCCAGCCCCACCGGGCATCTGCATATAGGCGGCGCGCGCACGGCCATTTTCTGCTGGCTGCTCGCCCGCCACTTCAACGGCCAGTTCCATCTGCGCATCGAGGACACCGATCTTCTGCGCTCCAAACAGGAGTACACCGACTCCATCCTTGCCTCCATGCGCTGGCTCGGGCTGTCCTGGGACGGCGAGCTCACCTATCAGACGCAGCGCATGGACCTGTACAGGCAGTATGTGAACAGGCTGCTGGAGAGCGGTCAGGCCTACTGGTGCACCTGCACCACAGAGGAAGTGGACGCCATGCGCGAGCAGGCCAAGGCGATGGGGCTCAAGCCCCGCTACAACGGGCACTGCCGCGAGCTGCATCACGGACCGGCCGAGGGCGCCTGCGTGCGCCTGAAGTGCCCCGCCGAAGGGAAGATTGTCTTCGACGACATGGTCAAGGGCCGCATCAGCGTGGATGTGAGCGAACTCGACGACATGGTCATACAGCGCGCCGACGGCACGCCCACCTACAATATGGCCGTGGTGGTCGACGACTACGAAATGGGCATCACGCACGTCATCCGCGGCGATGATCATGTGTCCAACACGCCCCGCCAGATTCTGATTTACCGCGCCCTGGGTCTGAAGGAGCCCGTTTTCGGACATGTGCCCATGATCCTGGGCTCGGATGGCGCCAAGCTTTCCAAGCGCCACGGCGCCCGGGCCGCCAGCGAGTACGAGAAGGACGGCCTTCTGCCCCAGGCCCTGGTCAACTACCTGGTCCGTCTCGGCTGGTCCCACGGTGATCAGGAGATTTTCAGCCTGGAGGAACTGGTCGAGCTCTTTGACGGCACCCATCTCAATCCCTCTGCCGCCCGCTTTGACACCAACAAGCTGCAGTGGCTCAACGCGCACTACATGCGCGCCCTGCCCGTGGCCGAGCTGGCCCGCCTGGTCAGGCCCTTCGCCCTGGAAGCCGGTTACGGCGAACTGTCCGAAGCGCGCCTGGAAGGACTGTGCGCGCTCTTCCGCGACAGGGCCAAGACGCTTGTGGAACTGGCCGCCGCCTTCAAGCCCATGCTGACTCCCGCCGCCGAGCTGCCGTACGACGAGAAGGTCGTGGCCAAGCAGATTCGTCCGGAAACCAAGGAGCGCCTTGAAAGGCTGCGTGCCGTGCTGGCCGCCAGCCCCTCCTTCGAGGCGGCCCATCTGGAGCAGCTTTTCAACAGCTTTGTGGCGGACAGCGGGCTGACCTTCAAGGAGATAGCCCCGGCGCTGCGCACCGCGCTGGTGGGCTTCATGGGAGGTTCTCATCTGCATGACATCATGGCTTTTCTGGGCAGGGAGGAAACGCTTGCCCGCATCGACCGGACGCTGACATTCTAGCTCCGGGCCTCCGATGTCCGCGGATGTCGGCCAGGTCTGCAGAAGAGTGGCAAGGGAGGAAAGCCATGGCATATGAGGAGGCGGCAGCGGGAGACCTTTCGGGGGTGTCTCCTCTTTTCAGGCTTTCCCCTGCGGTGCGGCAGTGGGTGAACGATCAGCACTGGGTCAGGCTCAGGCCCATACAGGAGCGGGCGCTTGATCCGGTGCTGGCCGCGGACAGGGATGTCATCATTTCGGCAGCCACCGCCTCGGGCAAGACCGAGGCGGCCTTTCTGCCCGCGCTCTCTCACGTGCGTCCCGATTCCTCAGGCACAACAATACTCTACATCAGCCCGCTCAAAGCCCTGATAGGGGACCAGTACCGCAGGCTCGGGCATCTGGCAAAATACGTCGGCGTCAGCATCACGCCCTGGCACAGCGATGTGTCCTGGAATTCCAGGCAGACCTACACGAACAATCCCAACGGAATCCTGCTGACGACTCCGGAGTCGCTCGAGAGCTTTCTTCTGCGCCACTGCGGCTGGTGCTACGAAGCTTTCGCCGACCTCGAATACGTCATCATCGATGAATTCCACTCTCTGGTGAACACCGAGAGGGGGATGCAGCTGCTGTCTCTTCTGCGCCGCCTTGAATCCATGGTCCGCAGGAAGGTGCCGAGGATCGCCCTGAGCGCCACCATGGGCAGTCCCGAGGAGATGGTGGATCTGCTCAGACCTCACCGTGACTCCTATCCCTGCGAAGTCGTCAGTGATGACAGCGAGACCAGGATCCGCATCGAGGTCAGGGCGTATGCGGATGTCCCTCCCTACATGCGCAGGTATGTGCCGGACAACGGGCTGGAGCAGATGACTCATGACCTCTACGGGCTGCTGCACGAGGGGCATCATCTTGTCTTTGTCAATTCGCGCCGCCGCGCGGAGCAGATTGCCACGGCACTGGGCGAGATCTGCAGGCAGGAGGGGAGTCCCAACCGCTTCTTCCCCCATCACGGAAGTCTTTCCAGAGAGCTGCGCAGCTCTCTGGAGGCGCGTCTGCAGGGCAGCGAGCCGGCCACGGCTGTCTGCACCATGACGCTGGAACTCGGCATAGACATTGGCAACATGGACAGTGTGGTCCAGCTGGACGCTCCCGGCTCGGTGGCAAGCATGCGCCAGCGACTCGGGCGGAGCGGCCGCCGGGACAGCGATCCGCTGCTGCGCCTTTTTCAGGTGGAGGGACGCCTGCACAAGCGTGCGACTCTGGCCGACCGGCTGCGACTCGGGCTTTTTCAGGGTCTGGCCGTGCTGCGTCTGCTGTCGGACAACTGGTTCGAGCCTCCGGCCGTGGCCAGACCGCAGTTTTCGACCCTGGTCCAGCAGGTTCTCTCGGTTGTCGCCCAGTACGACGGCGTCAAGCCGTCGCAGCTGTGGAGCCTGCTTTGCGGGACAGGCCCCTTCCAGGTGAGCCGGGATGACTTCATGACTTTCCTCAAGGGGCTGTCCGCCCGCGAGATGGTGTGCAGGGCAGAGAACGGCGAAGTCAAGCTCATGCCCAGGGGATGGGCCTGCGTGGAGAACAATTCCTTCACCACCGCCTTCTGCCAGCCGCAGGAGTATCAGCTGGTCAACATCAGCAATCAGAGCAGGCTTGGCCGGGTGCCCATGGAGGAGCCCTTTGAGAAGGGGCAGCGCATTCTCTTTGCCGGTCGCGCCTGGTCGGTGCAGGACATTGACGAGCAGAGGAAGCAGGTGAATCTGGCACCTGACTCTCACGGCCAGGCCCCGCGTTTTGGCGGCATGGGGCAGGCCGTGCACGACCACGTGCGCGAGACGATGTACGAAATCTACTGCGGCGCGCATGTGCCTGGCTTTTTCTCCTACAACGCGAAACAGATGGTGCGCGAGGGGCGCAGCGCGTTCAGCGAGCACGGACTGGACAGGAGCAGAATTCTGGTCGGCCGCTCAGGGATATATGTCCTGCCGTGGAAGGGGGACAGATTCTGCCGGACACTGTCGGCGCTCTTCCGTCTGGCCGGCCTGGACGCCAGTGATGCGGCCGGCATTGTGGACATCCATGACGCGAATCTGAGCGGCTTCACCAGAGCCGTGCAGGACCTGCTCGGGAAAGGAAGGCCGGAGGCCGCGCAGCTGACGGCCAATCTGCAGGAGTCGCTGCAGGAAAAATTCTCCTTCTGGGTGGACAAGTCCCTGCGGGACAAGGACAATCTGCTGCGTTTCTACGAACTGGACGAGGCCTGGACATGGCTGGAGAAGCTGGCCGCGGACGGCTTGGTCTCGCAGCTCAACTTCATCTAGACAGGGCGGCCCTGCCATCCTTTTTTGCCCGCCTGGGAGCGGCGGTCTCAGTCCCCGCCCTCGTCGGCGGCTCCGGAGGGCGCCGCACCGGCGCTCCGGGGCAGAAGGGCTGTTTCCAGCTCCGGCCGGACCGGCACCTGCCGGGTGAACAGTATCTTGTCCATGCGCATGGTGCCCGGCGCGGCACCTCTGAGCGGGCGGACATGGCGGATCTCGCAGTAATTGACCTTCGCGCGGGGCTCGTCCCTGAGCCAGCTCCGGCAGGCCGCGAGGGAGCCCGCCTCGTCCAGCGTCCGCTCGGGAACCTCCTGGGCCGCGTGGTCGCGGCGGATGATGACATGGGCGCCCGGACCGCCCTCCACATGCACCCAGAGATCGTGGGGCGCGGCCATGCGCCTGGCGTCCTGATTGCCTCTGGCGCTTCGTCCGCGCAGCAGCGCCAGACCGTCGGAACTGACAAAAAGCTGAACTGTGGCCGGCGCCTGCGGCATGGGCGCCTGGGTTCTGTTTCTGGCCGTTTCCGGGACGCTGGCGGAGGCGCCCATGAGGCAGGCCTCCTTCTCCCTGCGGACCCGGGCCAGCTCGGCTTCCAGCTCGGCCTTTCTGGTCCTCACCCGTTCAAGGCCCCGCTCGCCGCGGCGGGCGGTGTGGAAAAAGCGCTCCATGTTTTCGCGCACCGTGTAGCGGGCATCAAGGCGCAGCGTGCGGGCCGCTCCCTCAAAATCCGTCAGCTCGACGCTCTCCATGCGCCGGCCGGCCGGCAGCTGCCAGAGATTCGCCTGAATGAGCAGTCCCTGCTGCTGACGGCCGCGCATCTTCTCCAGGCGGGCCACATCCTCCTCGTGCAGCTCGAGCAGCTCCTCCAGCTTGCGCTCCTTTCTGCGCCAGGGGTCCGCCGCCTGTCTGGCCCGGCGCCTGGCCGCCGCGCCAAGCACGAGGTCCGACCCGGCCTCCATCAGAGCCTGGACAATGTCCTCGCGGCACTGCTCCTCCTGCCCCTTTCTCAGTTCGTCAGGCAGCGGCCAGGCCGAGACCTGGGCAATCTGCGGCCTTCCCTCTGCGGTCTGCGCCGGAGTCGTGTAGCAGAAGATGTCGCCCGCCCCGTCCTCGAGATCTATCAGAAGGGCCGCGGCATCGGGGCCGTCCAG
Source organism: Desulfovibrionaceae bacterium (assembly GCA_030539415.1). Lineage (GTDB taxonomy): Bacteria > Desulfobacterota > Desulfovibrionia > Desulfovibrionales > Desulfovibrionaceae > Desulfovibrio. Next base: position 2,692 of record JAUNSE010000018.1, on the reverse strand, counting down.
CCGGGCAAGCGTTCTGCGCAGGGCCGGAGTCAGCACAGGCCAGGAGCGCCAGTCCTCCATGGCCGCCGCGAGCTCCCCCCTGCCGGGCCAGCGCGGCGCATCCTCGCCAGGCAGTTCGTCCGCTTCGGAAAAGCGGAGGGAGGGGCCGTCCCTCAAGGACAGCACAAGCCAGGTCAGGCGTTCGCCGCCGGATGCGGACCGGGCGGATTCGCCGGCATCACCGGCGGGCAGTCCGTCCCGCCCCCCGTCCGTGCGCCCTTCCCCTGCGGTGAACTCCGCGGGCATGGCACCCGAGAGAAGCAGATGAAGCTCTCGAGCCTGCCAGAGCACGGCAGCGTGGCGGATGCTCCGGCCTCCCGCATACTTGCGCAGCCGCATGACCATGGCCGAGGGCGAACTGCCGGCGGCCAGACGGGCGGTGGACAGGAAAAGGAAGGGGTCCTTCCTTCCGGGAGAGAGCACCAGCTGGACCTTGCGGCCCAGAGAGGAGGAGCGGGAGAACAGGTCCAGATTGAAGGTGAAAATTCCCTCGTGGGGTTCCTGAATTTTGACAAGTCTGGCTCCGGTCAGAACAGGAACGAGAGCCCGGGCAAGACGGCGGAAGAGATGGGCGTCCATGGCGTGGTCCCCTGCCGGACTCCCGCGCGCGCCGGGCGGGATGCGGCAAGCAGAAAAAAAGGGGCACGCTGCGCTTGCGCAGACATGCCCCTGAAAATGCAGATGACTCGACCGTCCGCGAAGACGGCTGCAGACACAAGGGGGGAGGCTTTTGCCCGAAAGACCGCGGAGAGGCGCTAGTTGCCGCGCTGGCTTTCGGCCATTTCCTGCTTGGCCTTGCAGTTGATGCACAGCCTTGTTACAGGACGGGCCTTGAGGCGGTTGATGCTGATGTCCTCACCGCATTCCTCGCACTGGCCGAAGGTTCCGTCCTCAATGCGCTGCAGGGCTTCCTTCACTTTTTTGATGAGACGGCGTTCGCGGTCCCTGATGCGCAGAGTGAAGGCGCGGTCCGACTCGGCCGTGGCACGGTCTGCCGGGTCGGCAAACATTTCGTTGCCGCCGCTGAGCTCTTCAAGCGTCAGATCCCCCTTCTGCTGAGCTTCCGTCAGCATGTCGTTGAGAAGAGACCTGAAGTATTCAATATCCTTTGGATCCATTCTGTACCTCTCGCCCTGGAGGACCGGGCTGTTTGAATTCAAGACAGTGTTTATAGCTGAGAAAAAAAGACTTGTAAAGTGCGCGCACGGGAACGTCATATTGTTATCACATATATGACTATGACAAATTGATGGAATTTCGTCGCTCGTTGACGGTCGGGTGTCCCGGGGACAGGTCCCGGGTTTCGCAGAGCGAAACTGATGCGCATGCGGCAGTTCCGGCCGGGCCAGGGCTTGTTTGCAGGGACGAAGGCATATAAAAGAAAGCCAGATTGTTCCACACGGAGGAAATATGGCCGCAACACAGACAGGCAGGAACAGGCTGCCCGAAGGGGCCCGGGAGCGCGCCCCCATGGTGCTGGCGCTGCTGAAGAAGCGCTATCCCGCTCCGGCGCCCATGCTGATACACGAGTCTCCGTGGCAGCTGCTGGTGGCAACCGTGCTGGCAGCCCAGTGCACGGACGAGCGGGTGAACACGGTGACGCCGACCTTCTTCAGGCTCTGGCCCACGCCGAAGGAGCTTGCGCAGGCCACAGTCGAGGAAATCGAAAAGGTCATCCGCCCCACGGGCTTTTATCACAACAAGGCGAAGAATCTCTCCGGCGCGGCCAGACTGCTTGTGGAGAAATACAATGGCGAGCCGCCGAGAACCATGGCCGAGCTGATTACCGTGCCGGGCGTGGCCCGCAAGACCGCCAATATCGTTCTCTTCGGCGGCTACGGCATCAACGAGGGCATGGCTGTGGACACGCACGTGAAACGCATCAGCCACAGACTCGGACTCACGGCCCAGACAGATCCGGTGCGCGTCGAGCGCGACATGATGCAGCTGTTCGAATCCTGTGAATGGGGGGATCTGAATCACCGCATGGTGCAGTTCGGCAGAGATGTGTGCAATGCCAGATCGCCGCGCTGCGGCATCTGCGAGATGAGCGGCTTCTGTCCCAGACTGGAGCCGAAGAAAGCCTGAGCTCCGTTACGGACGGAGATTTTGCTGACGGCGGGTTCTGATACAAAATTGTGCCAGAGCCCGCCGTCTTCTTTCCTGCCAGCGGGCCGTCGGCAGGCGGCAGTCCGCCGCAGGGGATTGGCGGTGCTGGGCAGCAGCGCAGGGTAATTCTCGGAGATATCTGCTGGGCTGAATTTCAATATTTTGAAATAACAGCAGAAAAAGACAAGGAGACATGGCGGTCGGGTGGAAGCGGGCCGCGCGGGGCAAAGATGAAGACGGACGCTGCATTGCGCGATCTCATTTTGTACCGGGAAATGGAGCATTTGATACAAAATCAGTGAGTAATTCCCTGCGGCGGGAGAAGCGGGAGCTCCTCCTTCGAAGCAACATATTGATTAAACAAACAATCAATGATTCTGGCATGTGTCTTGCTTTGTACTCCGTGTCGTGGTGTTTCCTTCCTCCCGTCAGGAACATGAACGGCAGCAAATACAACACTGAGGTCAAAATCATGAAAATCCGCACACTTCTCGCCGTTTTCGCGGCGCTTCTCGCTCTGGTTGCCGCCCCCGCCGTCTCTCAT
>JAUNSE010000425.1 GCA_030539415.1 Desulfovibrionaceae bacterium | reverse complement strand
GAAGAGGATGGCTATCTTGATTCGCTGAGGGAAATCGAGCTTCCCCCGTCCGACGAGGTCATGCCCCGGGAGGCGGCGAAGGTTGTGCGCAGGACGCCGAAGGACGGAGGAGAGGGGAGCGTCAGGCCGGTCCGCGCGAATCAGGCCGAGGAAGAGAAAAAGGATGGCAGCGGCGGCTCCTCCGGCAGACGTCCGGGCTCGCTCATGGACCTTCCCTTCTAGCTCCGTCGTCAGTCTGCTGCCGGGGGCAAGCTTTACCCATGCCGGGCAAGAGGTTATGCTTCACTGTCCTGACGGGTCCCCGGCTGCCGGAGTCTTTTTCGGCAGCGGCCTCTGAAGGAGCAGACGGAGGAAGGATGTTCATCACTTTTGAAGGTGTCGAAGGTGCCGGCAAGAGCACGGCCATCAGGGGCGTTGCCGCCAGTCTCGAGGCGCGCGGGGCGAAAGTCCTGCTGACCAGGGAGCCCGGCGGAAGCGGACTCGGCCGCGAGCTGCGCCGCCTGCTTCTCGGCACGTCCATGGACCTGGACCCGCTGGCGGAACTCTGCCTCTTTCTGGCCGACAGGGCGCAGCATGTGGCCCGTATCATCCGTCCGGCCCTTGCGCGCGGCGAGATTGTTCTCTGCGACCGCTATGCCGACTCCACCATCGCCTATCAGGGCTTTGCCCGCGGCCTGGATGTCGAAAGGCTCGTGACCCTCAATGACATCGCCACCGGCTCTCTGGTTCCGGACCTCACGCTGGTGCTTGATCTGCCGGTGGAGGAGGGCCTTGCGCGGGTTGCCGCGCGCAGGGCCGATGCCGGTGCGGACGAGGAGGGGCGCATCGATGCCGAGACAGTCAGCTTTCACGAAGCCGTGCGGAGAGGATTTCACCGCATAGCCGCAGACGAGCCCGGGCGCGTGCGCCTCATTGATTCCCGTCCCCCGAAGGAGACCGTGCTTGCTGCCTGCCTGGCCGAGATTGACAGGCCGGGACTTTTTTCGGCATGACATCCCATCCGCCCGATGGATTGCTCTCCATCATGAAAAGGGCGGTCTTTCCAGATACATTCCCATACCGGGCAGACCAGAGCCGCTGCCCAGAGAGGTTCTATGCGCGAAATCTATGTTTTTGAAAATGCCGCACAGCCTGTCCTGCGTCCCGCCGCCGAGGCTGCCGGCGTGGACCCCGTGCTGCTGCAGGCCGCCCAGGGAGAGAATTTTGACTGGATGGAGCCCATGTTTGCGGGAGGCTCTCCCGAGCACTTCTATCTGACCGTCTTCAAGCAGCCCAAGAAGGCCGGCGGCATCGTGGTCGTGTTCTACGGCGGCGAGGAGGCCATGTTCTGCGCCATCGCCAATTCGAATCTGGATCTGCTTGCCTGCGCCTCGCATTTCTCGAGCATGGTTTCCAATGTGCGCTACGGCGTCGACATCTTCGAGAACGCAGGCGACGACGAGGACTAGAACAGGGCGAAAGTCCTGCCGGCCCCGCTGTTTCTCACTCTGGGACGGACTATGAGTACAGAGCTTTTCACCCGCGCCGGGCGGTCCCTCGGCGTGGTCTTTTTCCCGGCATTTGACTGGGCGATTTCGCCGACGCATCCGGAGCGCGAGGAGCGCCTGCTCTACACGCGCGACCAGCTGAAGGAAGAGGGGCTGTTCGACATCGAGGGCATCACCGAGTACAGGCCGAGCCTGCTGCCTCCGGAGCAGGTGGCGCGGGTGCACTTCTGTCTGCCCTCCACCGCGTCGGTGATCTCCGATTCGGATCTGGCCGCGGCCGGCGGCGCGGTCACGGCCGCGCGGCTCGTGCTGGAAAGGAAGGAACAGAAGGCCTTTGCCCTGGTGCGTCCTCCGGGACATCACGCCATGAAGGTCGTGCACGCCAACAGAGGCTTCTGCGACATCAACAACGAGGCCATCATGCTGGACTGGGTGCGGGCCACCTACTTTCATCCCGAAGGCAGGCCGCTGCGCATCGCCATCGTGGACACGGACGTGCATCACGCCGACGGCACCCAGGACATCTTCTGGAACGATCCCGACACGCTCTTCATCTCCCTGCATCAGGACGGGCGTACGCTCTATCCGGGCACAGGCTTCATACGCGAGAGCGGCGGACCCGCGGCTCTGGGGCGCACGGTCAACATCCCGCTGCCGCCGGGCACATCCGACGAGGGCTATCTCTATGTCATAGAGAATGTGGTGCTGCCCATTCTCAAGGATTTCAAGCCGGATCTGGTCATTAATTCGGCCGGGCAGGACAATCATTTCACGGATCCTCTGGCCAACGAGCTGCTGACGGCGCAGGGCTATGCCGCTCTCAACGCGCGCCTGAATCCCGACATCGCCGTGCTTGAGGGAGGCTACTCCATCCGCGGAGCTCTGCCCTATGTCAACATGGGCATCTGTCTGGCTCTGGCCGGTCTGCCGGCCACGGATATCCGCGAGCCCGACTGGGGCGAGCAGGCCACCAGACAGTCGCCC
>JAUNSE010000424.1 GCA_030539415.1 Desulfovibrionaceae bacterium | reverse complement strand
CCTGCGGCCCGTCTCCAACCACGAAAGCGGCCACGGCCGCCCGGATATCATAGTCCAAAAGGGAGATGAAAACATCACAGCCGTTATCGAGCTCAAAAGAGCACCGTCGGAAAATGCCCTGGCAGAGATGGCCCGCAAGGCTCTGCAGCAGATAGAGGAAAAAAAATATGCAGTCACTCTGGAAAAAGAGCATAAAGTCATACGCTGGGGCATAGCTTTTCACGGCAAGAAATGCCTGGCCATTGCCCGGACCGGTTCTCTTTCTTCGAGGGACTGACGGACAGCAGACCGTCATTCCTGACTTGGACCCAAACCGGCACTGCAGACATCCTCACTGCTCCTCCTTCCATTGAAGTCCTCAGGGCAGCGCCCTTCAATGGAAGGAGGCATTTCTTTCGGGCCCGGAATGGCGAAACCTCACTCTCGCTCCCGCATGTCTCTTCCCGGCGGAAGCGGCCTTGCGCCTGCCCCCCGTTCCCTATTCTTCCTGTTCTGCCGGCCCGGCTTCGGAACCGCTCCCTGCTGCCTGGTCTCCCTCCGCGGCCGGCTCCGGCGTCAGCAGCTCCGCCTCGGTGCCGAAGCTCCGCACCCAGGCCATGACCTCGGGCTCGCTGCGGGTCACGATTTCCAGCACCAGGCTCCCGTCCTCCTGCTCCTCCATGCGCTGCCTGTCGGCCCAGACGCGCTCGCGCACATAGTCCGCGGCCTTGCCCGGCCTGAAGCGTATTCTGAAGGTGCGCGGCTCGTGCCAGGGCAGGCCGAAGGAGCCCAGATCCGCCTCCGGTATCTCGAAGGTCACCGGCCTGGCCGTGAGCTCGGCATCGAGGATGCGGTGCACGGCAAGGCTTGTCAGATGCCGCATGGTGCGCCGATCCTTGGCCAGGGTGGCGCCCAGGGCGTACAGGGCCCCGTTCATGCTGACCAGGCGTCCGCAGGCGAAGTGATGCGTCCGCTCCCTGCCGCCCGAGGCCCTGTAGACCAGGCGGCAGACGCGCTTCTCCTCCCTGGCCTTCAGAAGCGTCTCGATATGGGGCAGGTGCGGCGTGTAGTCTATGCGGCCCTTGCTGGAGAAGCTGAACTGCGTGCCCTGCACCTTCTCGCGCTGGGCGTAGTCATGATCGGACATGAGGATGGAGAGGTTCAGTATGCTCTCGTCCACGCGCCGCTTCACCCTGTCCGGCAGGTAGGGCGCGGCCAGATCGCGGCAGATGGAGAGGTAGCGCAGCTCCTCGAACTCCAGCCCCAGGCGGCTGCGATTGACGGAGGTGATTCTGTACCAGCGCCGGCGGGCCTCTATGCCCGTCTCGAGGCTCGCACCCACCACGGTCTCGATTTCCCGCACAAGCCGCATCACCGTCTGCGGGGAGCAGCGCAGGTAGTCGGCCAGCTCCGCCTGATAGTGCCTGCGCCCGTCGAACATCAGTTTCTGAAAGAGTCTCAGCAGCTTGATGCCCGCCGTGCTGTCCATGTCCAGTTTTTCCTGCATTGTCTCCCGCTCCCTGCCTGTCTGGTCCGGCATCCGGGCCTCTCCTCTCCCTGGCCGGCTCAAGCCCCCGGCGCCCTGCGCCGTATTCGGGCACAGGCCAAAGTGCCCGTGAAAGCCGTTCGGGTCAAGTGCCCTGCGCGAAAAAAGAGGCAGTGGCGGCGGAATCGCTCCGCCGCCACGGTATCGGTTTCTGTCCTGTGTCAGTCAGGTTCTACGACCAGCCCCTGTCGCGCATGATCTTCTTGATGGCCATCTTCTCGCCCGTGGTGGCGAACATGGAGTTGTACTTCTCCATGAGCTGCTCGCGGCTCAGGTTCTGGTAGCGCTCCAGATACTTGGCCATCTCGCGGTTGAGGTTGTCCATGGACTTGCCGGCTGCGGAAATGCCCTTGCCCACTGCGTCAAAGAATCCCATGTCTGTTCTCCTTTCTGCCGCCCGGCTGATGCGGGCGGGTCTGTCTGTTATGGCCGGCAGGTCTTTCGGGGCGTTTCGCTCCTCTGCCGGCCCGATATGCTTTCTGGAGGGGGCGGCCTACTTGACGCGCAGATAGCGTTTGGCGAGGTAGGCGCCGTTGCCGCAGATGTGTCCGGCCGGGTACTGGCCGACCTCGAAGCCGTTCTTCACCGGTATCAGTTCCACCAGGGCATTCGGGTCATCCTCGTACTGGTCCCTGCAGTAGAGGCGGCCGCTGTGCTGCACGCAGTAGCCCTCTATGCCGCATTCGCTCATGCGGGCCTCGTTGATGCCGTTGATGGCCACGGCAATCTGTCCGTTCTCGGGCTTCAGGGTCAGCTCGCCGCTGACGCCGTTTTCCCTGGCCCTGTAGGTGCCGAAGAGGTTCTGCTGGCCTGTCTGGGCGGGCTTTGCGGCCCTGGCGGGCCGCGGGGTGAAGTTCATGAAGCTCGTCTCGGCCTTCACATAGGGGGCCTCGACGGAGGTGTCATTGCTGCAGAGGCCCTTGTACTGGCCGGTCACTTCCATGCCCCATTCGGCGCG
>JAUNSE010000017.1 GCA_030539415.1 Desulfovibrionaceae bacterium | reverse complement strand
CCTGCTCGGAGCCGGCGCCATCTTCAAGTCGTCCGTCGAGGACATGACCGCCGACGCCATCATGAGCATCGCCGGCACGGCCGACACCGACATCGACTCCGTCGAGTTCTCGCCTCTGAAGCGGCAGATTCGGGTGACAGGCTGGCGCAGCACCTACACGTCCGGCCCGCAGACCCTCACCATGAAGGGCGGCCCGGCCGAAGCCGACGTGACCCTGCGCGGCCTGTTCACATGCCTGCCCCTGCTCGGCAACCTCTTCTTCGATGCCGACAGCTCCGTGCCCGTGCTCGAGAACCTGACTGTCAGGGACATCTCCTGGTCCGGCCGCGACTTCGCCTCCAGCGCGGAGCGCCTCGAGGTGAAGACAGTGAACCTTGTCTACTCCCTGGCCCAGCAGTACGCCTCCGGCCTGCGCCCGCCCTTTGCCAAGGCCGTCAACGGCGTGCACGCCGACAGGCTGGTCATGAGCGGCTTCAGCCACGAGCTGCGCTCCCGCGCCCGTTCCGGCCGCGTCAGCGCCGACAGCATCGAGGCCGTGGACATGCGCGGCTCCTGCGCGCAGCGGATCACCGCCCGCGGGCTCTCCATCGAGCCCGGCGACTTCCGTCTGGCCATGGACAGTCTCACCCTGAGCGACGTGCGCGTCTCCCCCGAGCTTCTGAGCGAGCTTGTGGCCTTCGGCCGCGCCCCGGCCCCGACGCCGCCGCCCTCGCTGGAGCAGGGCCTGGTGGACAACGGCCCCCTGCTGAGCCGCGCCGCGGCCGAAAACGCCGTCTACACGGCCGAAGGGCTTCCGCCCGTGTCCGTGGAAGGCTGCGAGCTCGAATGGAAGGGCGGCAGCCTGGAGGCCGACCTGCATGTTCGCGGCCTGAGCTTCCCGGCCGCGGTGCTCTCCGACAACCTGCCCATCTCCATGGGCGGCATCAGCGAAGTGCGCGTGGATGCCGACCTCTCCACGGCCGGCGTGAACGAAAGCCGCGAGCAGGGCGAAATCCGCGCCGCCGGCCTCGGCAGCCTGCGCTACGACTTCGTGGTTGACGCCGATGCCTCCACCGTGCGCGACCTGTCCCTGACCTGGACCGACGCAGGCCTCACCGCCCGCGTGGCCCACGCCTACATGCCCGACGCCCATGCCGCCGGCATGCTGCTCAAGGCCGGCGCAGGGAGCCTGTGCCGCGGGGACGGCGAGGCGGACAGGGTGCAGTGCGGACGCCTGGCCGACTTTGTGGACGCGCCGGGCACGGTCACCCTTTCCACGGCGAAGGGCCGCGTGCTGCACGGCGCCGAATTCGCCGCCATTCTGGGCCGCTTCGGCTCCCTGTTCGAGGTGCGGAACGAGCCCGGCGCCGCGAGCCTGACCGTGCAGTCCGAAAGACTCTTCCCCGTGTCCCTGCCCCGCTCGGGGGCGGCCGCGGACAAGGAGGCCGGAAGACAATGAAGATTCTGAAGCTTCGCCGCAGCGAGGACCGCCGCATCAGGGCGGGGCATCTGTGGGTTTTCTCCAACGAGGTGGACACGGCGCACACGCCCCTGACCGCCTTCGAGCCCGGCGAGGAGGCTGCCGTCACCGACGCGCGCGGAGCCTTTCTGGGCTCTGCCTGCGTCAATCCCCACTCCCTCATCTGCGCCCGCGTCTACTCGCGCGAGAAGCGCCCCCTGGACGCGGATCTTCTGCGCGAGCGGCTGACGGACGCCCTCTCCCTGCGCGAGCGCCTGTTCGACAGCCCCTACTTCCGCCTGGCCTTCGGCGAGGGCGACTTTCTGCCGGGCCTTGTGGTGGACCGCTACGGCAGCCATCTGGCCTGCCAGGTGACCACGCTGGCCATGGAGCGGCGCAGGGATCTGGTGCGCGGGATTCTCGACGAGCTGGTGCATCCCGCCTCCGTCCTCTGGGACGACACGGCCGGCTCCCGCGTCCTGGAGGGGCTTGAAACCGGCGGGCGCGTCTTCGAGGGACCGGTGCCCGAGGAGCTGGAGGTGCTCGAGAACGGCTGCGTCTACCTCGTGCCCGGCCGCGAGGGCCAGAAAACCGGCTGGTTCTACGATCAGCGCGACAATCACCGCCTGACCGCCTCCCTCTGCCGCGGCAGGGACGTGCTGGACGCCTTCTCCTACGCCGGCGGCTTCGGCGTTGCCGCCGCCCGGGCCGGCGCCTCCTCGGTCGTCTATCTGGACGCCTCGGCAAAAGCCCTCTCCTTCGCGGAGAGGAACCATCGCGCCAATTCCGGCGGCGGCTGCGAGACCGTCTGCGGAGACGCCTTCGACGCGCTCAAGGAGCTGCGCGACGCGGGCCGCACCTTCGACGTGGTCAGCATCGATCCCCCGGCCTTCATCAAGCGCCGCAGGGACTACAAGGAAGGCCTCAACGCCTACCGCCGCCTCAACTACCTGGGCATGCAGCTCGTGCGCGACGGAGGGCTGCTTGTGACCAGCTCCTGCTCCCAGCTTCTTTCAGCGGACGATCTGCGCGGCTGCGTCTCCCAGGCCTCGGCCAGGCTCGGCGCGCTCCCCCGTCTGCTCGCGGCCGGCAGGCAGGGCCCGGACCACCCGGTGCACTGCGCCATGCCGGAAACCGCCTATCTCAAGTGCCTGATCGTGCAGTGCGCGCGCCAGGCCCGCCCGCATAACCGCCCCGGCAGGGACGACACGCAGCAAGGACAACAACAATGATTCTGAACAAAAACCGTCTCCTGACTCCCGGCCCCACGCCGCTCCCCGAAGAGGTCCGCCTGGCTCTGGCCCAGGACATGATACATCACCGCAAGGCCGCCTTCCACGACATCCTGCGCGAATGCGAGGAGAAGCTGCAGGTGCTCTTCGGCACGAGCCAGCCCGTTCTGCCCCTGTCCTGCTCCGGCTCCGGCGCCATGACCGCCGCCGTGTACAGCCTCTTCACCCCGGGCGAGAAGGTGCTGGTCGTCAATGCCGGCAAGTTCGGCGAGCGGTGGACGAAGATTGCCGCCTCCCGCGGCCTGGAAGTGCTCGAGCTCACCGTGGAGTGGGGCCTGGCCGTCGCTCCCGAGGACGTGGAGCACGCGCTGGACGAGAACCCCGATGTGCGGGGCGTGCTCGTGCAGCTCTCCGAGACGTCCACCGGCGTGCTGCACCCCGTGCGCGAAATCGGCGCCAAGATGGCCGGCCGCGATGTCCTGCTGGTGGTCGACGGCGTCTCCGGCGTCTCCCTGTGCCCCTGCCCGATGGACGAATGGGGCATCGACTGTCTGGTCACCGGCTCCCAGAAGGGTCTGATGCTGCCTCCGGGCCTGGCCCTGCTGGCCCTGTCCGAGCGGGCCTGGAAGCGCTGCGCGGACGTGACGCCCGGCTGCTTCTACTTCAACCTGCCGGCCGAGCGCAAAAAGCTCGAGAAGTTCGAAACCAACTTCACCTCGCCCGTCAATCTGCTGCAGGGCCTCAAGGTCAGCATGGACATGCTGCTGGCCGACGGCCTCGACGCGGTCTTCCGCAAGCAGTGGGCCCTGACCCAGCTCACCCGCCGCGCCGTGCAGGCCATGGGCCTCACGCCCTTTGCCAGGACCAACTACACCTGGGGCCTCACCAGCATCCTGCTGCCCGACGGCGTCGACGGCGGCCGCATCGTGGCCGACTGCGCCGAGAAGTACGGCGCCTATCTCGCCGGCGGCCAGGACGCCCTCAAGGGCCGCATCGTGCGCCTGGCCCACATGGGCTGGCTCGACTGGTCCGACATTCTGGCCGGCCTGTACGCCCTCAACCGCACCATCATCGACAACGGCGGCTTCTGCGGCGCGCACGACTTCCTCGAACAGGGCATGGCCTCCTACCGCGCCGCCCTGGAGGGCGAAATCGGCGTCGAGCCCCCGCTTGTGCACGACTAGTCCCGCCTTCAGGAGCTCATCATGGCCGACAGCACCCAGCAGGGCGCCCTGCCCGAGATAACCTTCTCCACCTTCGTTCTCTCCCTGGCCTCCTCCGCCCTGGTCAACCTGGGCGAAGTGCCGAATCCGGCCACCGGCGAAACCTCCGCCGATCCCCTGATGGCCAAGCACACCATAGACACCCTCTCCATGCTGGAGGAGAAGACCCGCAAGGGCCTCACCGGCGACGAGAAGGGCCTGCTCGACAGCGTGCTCTACGAGCTCAAGATGAAGTACGTCTGCCTGTGCGATAAGAGCAGGTAGAACTGACGCATCCCAAAAGCCCGCACAACGACTCACCGCGGCCCCGGACACAGCGCCCGGGACCGCGTTCTCCGCAATCTATCATGAGGATTTTCAACGCCATGGACAAAATCAGAGTCGGCCTTGTCGGCATCACCGGCTATACAGGCATGGAACTGGCCCGCCTTCTTGTCTCACATCCGAGCATGGAGCTCGTCATGGGCTGCTCGCGCTCGGAGTCCGGCCGCCGCCTGGGCGAATTCTATCCCTTCCTTGAGGGGCTGCCCGGCAGCGACGTGGTCATCTCCGTCTACAACGCGAAGAGCGTGGCCGAGGCCTGCGACGTGGTCTTTCTGGCCGTGCCGCACGGCAAGGCCATGGTCATGGCCGGCGAGCTGGCCGACCTCGGCGTCAGGGTCGTGGACCTGTCCGCGGACTTCCGCATCCATGACGTGAATGTCTACGAGGCCTGGTACAAGGTCACCCACACCCGCACGGATCTGCTGCCCAAAGCCGTCTACGGCCTGCCCGAGCTGTACGCCGCCGAGGTCGCCAAGGCCACGCTGGTGGCCAATCCCGGCTGCTACCCCACCTCCGCCATCCTCGGTCTCGCTCCCGCCCTGCAGGCGGGCCTCGTGAGCTCCGCCGACATCGTCATCGACTCCAAGTCCGGCACCTCCGGCGCCGGCCGCAAGGCGCAGACCACCTCGCTCTTCTGCGAGGTCTACGACTCCTTCAAGGCCTACGGCCTCGGCAAGCACCGCCACACCCCGGAAATCGAGCAGGAGCTCTCCCTGCTGGCCGGCACTCCGCTCACGGTCTCCTTCAACCCCCATCTCGTGCCCATGAACAGGGGCATTCTGACGACCATCTACACGAAGCTGATCGTCGAGGCCTCCATGGACGAGATCTGGCAGACCTACCGGGACTTCTACAAGGACAAGCCCTTCGTGCGCGTGCTGGCCAAGGGCAGTCTCCCCGAGACCCGCAACGTGCGCGGCTCGCTCTTCTGCGACATCGGCCTCGTGCAAGATCCCAGAACCGGCCGCCTCATCATTGTCTCGGCCATCGACAACATCTGCCGCGGCGCCTCCGGCCAGGCTCTGGCCAACGCCAACCTGATGTTCGGCCTGCCCGTGTCCGCCGGCCTGGGCCAGGCGCCCCTGCTGCCGTAGTCCCCCCCAGTCCCGCACAACAGGGAGTTTCATCTCATGTCCCAAACCCCTCCGGGCCGGGAGCAGAACCTGGCCTCCTCCATCGAGAACGCCATGCAGGATCCGGCGCTCTGCCGCAGCCTGCTGGACCGTCTGGAAAAGGCGCTCGACGCCGTGCCGAACCACACCATGCGCTTCATGGAAGTCTGCGGCACGCACACGGTGTCCCTGTTCCAGAGCGGTCTGCGCTCGCTCCTGCCCGCCGGGGTGGTGCATCTCTCCGGACCGGGCTGCCCGGTCTGCGTGACCCACGATTCCGAAGTCGCGGCCTTTCTTGAGATGGCCCGCATGGACAGGGTGTGCATCGCCACCTTCGGCGATCTCATCCGCGTCCCGGGCCCGAACGGAGAGAGCCTGAAGCACGCCATGGCCGACGGCGCCCTGGTGAAGATAGTCTACTCCCCTCTGGACGCCCTGACCATCGCGGCCGAGCATCCGGACTGGACCGTGGTCTTCATCGGCATCGGCTTCGAGACCACGGCGCCCACCGTGGCCGGCACCCTGGTCGCGGCGAGGCAGCGCGGTCTCGTGAACTTCTGCGTCCTGTCCCTGCACAAGCTGGTGCCGCCTGCCCTCAAGGTCCTGCTCGCCGACAGGGACGCGGCCATAGACGCCTTTCTCCTGCCCGGCCATGTCTGCATGGTCACCGGCCTAGAGCCCTTCGAGTTCCTGAGCTCGGAATGGAAGGTGCCTGCCTGCGTGGGCGGCTTCACTCCCGCCGACATGGCCCTGGCCCTCTGCCATCTGGCCGAGGACCTGCGCGACGGTGCGCCAAGGGTCAGCAACGCCTATCCCAGGGCCGTGCCCAGACAGGGCAATCCCATGGCCATGTCCCTGATGCAGCAGGTCTTCGAGCCCTGCGACGCGCTGTGGCGCGGCCTGGGCGTCATTCCCGACTCCGGCCTGCGCCTCAGGGGCGAGTATGCCGAGCAGGACGCCATGGTCCGCCTGGGCGTCAGCCTGCGCGAGACGAAATCCATCCCCGGCTGCCGCTGCGGCGACGTGCTCAAGGGCCGCATCGCCCCGAACTCCTGTCCGCTCTTCGGCAGGGTCTGCACGCCCATGGATCCCGTGGGCCCCTGCATGGTCTCCACCGAGGGCAGCTGCGCGGCCTACTACAAGTACGCAATCTAGGAGGGGCCATGAACCAGCAGACGCATCCGGACATAGAGGAGCTCATCCGGCAGGCCAACACCATTCCGTCCATCGTGACCACGCTGGGCATCACCTTTCTTTCCCCGGCCAGCTTCGAGGGAGAGGAGGGCGAGGTGCGCGCCACCATGCCTGCCGACGACGCCACCTGCCAGCCTTTCGGCTATCTCAGCGGCGGCGCCATGCTGGCCCTGCAGGAAAGCCTGGCCGGCATCGGCTCGGTCCTGCGCCTCCCTCCCGCGCTCAAGCCCGTGGGCGCCTCCGTGACCGCGAACCACGTCTCCGGCAAGGCGAAGGGCGGCCTTGTCCTCGGCAGGGCCACGCTCCTCCACGAGGGCCGCAGCACGCATCTGTGGAACGTGGACGTGCTGGACGGAGAGTCCGGGCGCCTCATCTCCACGGCCCGCGTTCTCAACCACATCATACCGCTGCAGCACTAGCCGGCCGGACGGCCCCTGCGCGCTCTTTCCGTTATTTTTCTGAGGAAGCATCACCTTGTCCCAGTCCCTTTCCCCCTCCAACGAAAGCCAGTCCATCGTCACCAATGTCGATGTGCTGGTCCGCGCCGACATTTCCTTCGCGCTCTTCCGCGAACCGGGCCACGACCCCGTCCTTGTGCTGCAGAAGGACAGCCGCGAAACCTGCCGCGAGCACTTTGCCGACATCACCGGCACCGGCTTCGTGCTCAGCCCCTTTGCCGAGGGACAGGGCCATCCTGTGGTGTTCATCAGGGCCGAGCTCGTCTACCGCGGCTGGCAGAAGGTCGCCCACGGCCTGGCCGCAGCCACCGAGACCTGCCGCCGCGAGGTCTGCGTGCCGCCCTTCGCCGTGCCCACCTGCGAGGAGCTGAAGACGCGCCTCTACAGCTGCGATCCCGACAGCGGCTACGCCGGCTCCCTGTCGGCCTTCCTGGACGATCTGCGCGCGAACTCCTTCAAGAAGCTGGTGCTCTCCCGCTCCCAGGACATTCCCGGCACCTTCTCCGCCGGACGCATCTTCCTCAAGGCCTGCGACCGCTATCCCGACGCCCTGGTCTCCCTCGTGCACGGCTCCTGCGGCACCTGGATAGGCGCTAGCCCCGAAATCCTGGTAAGCGGCAGCCAGATGCGCGGCTGGACCACCATGGCCCTGGCCGGCACGCACGACCGCGGCTCAAGCGAGCCCTGGGACAGCAAGAACCGCAGCGAGCAGGCCATCGTGGCGGACTACATCCGCCAGGCCTTGACGCCCTACGCCGCCGAACTCGAGGAGGACGGCCCCAAGTCCAGCCCCGCCGGCACGGTGGAGCACCTGCGCACGGACTTCAACTTCGCGCTGAAGCGCGGCGCCGCCATCCGCGACGTGGTGCAGGCCCTGCATCCCACGCCGGCCGTCTGCGGCCTGCCCCGCGAGGAGGCGCGCCGGCGCATCCTCACCACCGAAAGCCTGGACCGGCGCTACTACGCCGGCTTCCTCGGCTGGTGGGACAACGGCATGGCCGCCCATCTGGTGGTCAATCTGCGCTGCCTCAAGCTCTCGCGCAGCGGCGCCCGCCTCTATGCCGGCGGCGGCATCCTGCCCGAGTCCACGCTCGATCTCGAATGGCGCGAGACCTGCGGCAAGATGTGCACCATGCTGGCCCTGCTGGGCGAGTAGGACCGGGCCATGTATTCAGACAATCCGCTTGTCCGCGAGGTCGCGGCCCGGCTGGCCGCGCACGGGATACGGCGCGCCGTTGTCTGCGCCGGCTCCCGCAACGCCCCGCTGGCCCACACCATGGCCTCGTGTCCGGACCTGGACTGCCTGCCTGCCGTGGACGAACGCAGCGCGGCCTTCGAGGCTCTGGGCATGGCCGAGGCCCTGCGGGAGCCCGTGGCCCTGTGCGTGACCTCGGGGTCGGCCCTGCTGGACGCGGCGCCGGCCGTGGCCGAGGCGTATTACCAGGAAGTGCCTCTGGTCGTGATTTCCGCGGACAGGCCGTCCGCCTGGATTGATCAGCGCGACGGCCAGACCATGCGCCAGCCGGGCGCGCTGGACAATTGTATCCGCTGCGCGGTGTCCCTGCCCGAGAACGGCGACATGTGGCATGCCGGCCGCCTGCTCAGTCAGGCCCTTCTGCTCTGCAGGGGGCCCGTGCCAGGACCCGTGCACATCAACGTGCCCCTGTCCGAGCCGCTCTTTTCCGCGACTGTGGAAAGCCTGCCCGAGCCCCGCGTCATCAGCGAGGAGCGGGCGTGCGGCTTCACTCTGAGCGAGGCGGCCCGCGAGGCCCTCGGCCGCTTCTCCCGCATTCTCGTGGTGGCCGGACAGATGCCGCCCGATGCCGCCACGCAGGCCGCGCTGGCAGCACTGGCGGCAAGGGGCTGCGCGATTTCCGCCGAGCATCTGGCCAACCTGCCCCGCACGCTCTCCGATCCGGAAAGCGGTGGAGGCGCGCATTCTGTCATCACCCTGACAGACCTCATTCTCGCAACATCAGAAAATGACGAGCTTGCCGCACTCGCCCCGGATCTTGTCATTACCGTGGGCGGACACATTGTCTGCAAGCGCCTGAAACTCTTTCTGCGCGGCCTGTCCGGCATCGAGCACTGGCATGTCGGCGCCGAGGACGGCTCGGTGCCGGACCTCTTCCAGCATCTGACGCGAATTCTGCGCGCCGGCAGCGCGGGCGTTCTTGCCGCCGTCGCCGCGGCCCTGCCGCGGCGGTCCGCCGGGGACTATGCCTTTGCCCGGGCCTGGCTTGCGGCCCAGGAGCGGCTTGGCGCGCTCATGGCCGGCCCGCTGCCGGCAAAAGCCGCCGGCTACTGCGATCTGAGCGCCATGGGCACCGTCCTCGCGGGACTGCCCGAAAACTGCTGCCTGCATCTGGCCAACTCCTCGCCCGTGCGCAATGCCCAGTACTTCCCCCTGCCGGCCGGCACCAGGGTCTTCTGCAACCGCGGCGTCAACGGCATAGACGGCTCCCTCTCCGCGGCCTGCGGCAATGCCCGCGCCCTTCCGGACAGACCCGTCTTCTGCCTCATCGGCGACCTCTCCTTCTTCTACGACAGCAACGCCCTCTGGCGCGAAAGCCTGCCCGCCAACCTGCGCGTGGCGGTCTTCAACAACGGCGGCGGCAACATCTTCCGCACCCTGCCCGGTCTGGACTCGCCGCACAGGGACCGCTTCATCGCCGGCTCGAACAGCTTTTCCGCCGAGGCCCGCGCCCGCGAGGCCGGTCTCGACTATCTTGCCGTCCGTGACGGGGCTGCTCTCGAGGCCGCCGTGCGGAACCTGGCCCGGGCCGAAAGGCCGGCGCTGCTCGAAATCTTCACCGATGCCGGGACAAGCGCCGCGGCGGCGAAGGCGCTTGTCCGCGAGCTCAGGGAGACGCTGTCCAGGGATGGCCGTCCCTGCTGAGCAGGCCGCACGGGCCGCGAACAGACAGATTGTCCGGGCGCCGCTCTCCTGTCGGGAGGGCGGCGCCCGCGCCTTTGCCGCGGGCGTTTTTCGGAACGGAATGCCCCTTTCCGCCCGCGAACTTGATTTGCACGGCTCTGCAAGAGTACAACCATTTCTGCAGCCCGGCCCCGCCGGATGCTGCCCTTCCCTATCCCCCCAGTCCGCGCAAGGAGACAACATGGCCGCCCGCGAATGGAAAACCATCAAGCAGTACGAGGAGATTCTCTTCGACTGGTACAACGGCATAGCCCGCATCACCATCAACCGCCCCCGCTACCGCAACGCCTTCACTCCCGAGACCACCAAGGAGCTGTCCGACGCCTTCGCCTACTGCCGCGAATGCCAGGACATCGACGTGGTCATCCTGACCGGCGCCGGCGACAAGGCCTTCTGCAGCGGCGGGGACATGCACGTCAAGGACCGCGGCGGCTACCGCGGCAAGGACGGCGTGAAGCGCCTCAACATTCTGGACGTGCAGAAGCAGATCCGCAGTCTGCCCAAGCCCGTCATCGCCATGGTCAACGGCTATGCCATCGGCGGCGGCCACGTGCTGCACGTGGTCTGTGACCTGACCATCGCCTCCGAGAACGCCATCTTCGGCCAGACCGGCCCCCACGTGGGCAGCTTCGACGCCGGCTTCGGCTCGAGCTATCTGGCCCGCATCGTGGGGCAGAAGAAGGCCCGCGAAATCTGGTTCCTGTGCCGTCAGTACTCGGCCGCCGAGGCACTGGACATGGGCCTGGTCAACAAGGTCGTGCCCTTCGACCAGCTCGAGGACGAGACCGTGGCCTGGTGCGAGCGCATGATGGAGATGAGCCCCATGGCCCTGCGCATGATCAAGGTCGGCCTGAACGCCGAACTCGACGGCCAGGCCGGCATTCAGGAGCTGGCCGGCGACGCCACCCTGCTCTACTACCTCACCGACGAGGCGCAGGAGGGCGGCAAGGCCTTTCTCGAGAAGCGCAAGCCCAACTTCCGCGACTACCCCAAATTTCCGTAGGAACAAGACATGGCCTGGCAGTTTACCATTGTCCCCCGCCTTCTGCACTTCAGGGAGCCTGCCGGCACCTCGCGCGGCGTCTACACCGTGCGCCAGGTCTGGTATGTGGTTCTCTCGGACGGCGAGGGCCGCACTGGCGTCGGCGAATGCGCCCCCCTGCACGATCTGAGCGCCGATGCCGGCCCGGACTACGCGGAGCGTCTGGAGGCCTGCTGCTTCCAGTTCTGCGAAACCGGCGATCTCTACGCGTCCGTGCCCGCCGGCTGTCCCTCCATGCGCTTCGGCCTGGAGACGGCTCTCTGTCATCTCAGAGCCGGCTCCCTGCGCTTCTTCGACACGGCCTTCAGCCGCGGCGAGGAGGACGTGCCCATCAACGGCCTTGTGTGGATGGGGGATCACGACAGGATGCTCGAGCGCATGGAGGCCAAGCTGGCCCAAGGCTTCCACTGCCTCAAGTTCAAGATCGGCGGCATCGACTTCGAGAGCGAATGCGATCTGCTGCGCCGCGTGCGCGAGCGCTGCCCCGATCCGGCCGAGCTCGAGATACGCCTGGACGCCAACGGCTCCTTCACGCCGGAGAATGCCATGGAGCGTCTGGAAATCCTGGCCTCCTTCAGGCCCCACTCCCTGGAGCAGCCGGTGCGTCAGGGCCAGTGGCCGCTCATGGCCGAGCTCTGCCGCAGGTCGCCCGTGCCCCTGGCGCTGGACGAGGAGCTCATCGGCGTGCCCGAGGAGGCCAGAGAGGATCTGCTGGCCGTCATCCGCCCCGCCTGGCTGGTGCTCAAGCCAACCCTGCACGGCGGCATGAAGGGCTGCGAGGAGTGGATTGACCTGGCCGGACAGTACGGCTGCGGCTTCTGGGTGACCAGCGCCCTGGAATCCAACATCGGTCTCAACGCCATTGCCCAGTGGCGGGCAAAGCGGCCCTGCGACATGCCGCAGGGCCTCGGCACGGGCCAGCTCTTCACGGACAACTGCGAGGGCATGCCCTCGGCCATGAGGGGGCCCGTCGTGCACTGCGATCCCGCAAGACCCGAGCCGGATCTGACCGCCTGGCTGGGTCTTTCCCACAACTGACACCCGGCGGGGACAAGCCGGAAAGCGAGGTCTTCAGATGACGGTCTCCGATACCAGCCTGAGCGAACATCTGACTCTGGACGAACTGCGCGCACTGCCGGTCACCATTGACGGCGTGCGCTTCGACGGCGACATGAGGGGAGTCTTCATCCAGCGCTATCTGTGCCACGAGGGCTTTCTCGGAGACCTGGCCCGCTTTCTGGCCGAATGGCGGAAGCCCTCGCCCACCCTGACGGTCTTCACCTCCGGCTCCACCGGAGAGCCGCAGCCCATGGCCGTGGAAAAGGAGCGCATGGCCGCGAGCGCCAGAGCCACCTGCCAGGCCCTGGGGCTGACGGCCGGGCAGACGGCCCTGCTGGCCATGCCCATGCGCTACATAGCGGCCCGCATGGTCGTGGTGCGGGCGCTTCTGGCCGGCCTGAACCTCCTCCCGGTCACACCCTCGTCCTCGCCGCTGCGCGAGGTGCGCCAGCATGTGGACTTTGCGGCGCTGACCCCCATGCAGGCATACACCAGCCTGCAGGAGCCGGAGACGGCGGAGCGTCTGCGCGAGGTGCGCTGCCTGCTCCTCGGCGGCGGCGCCATCAGCGCGCAGCTTGCGAAAAGCCTCGCCGTCTTTCCCAACGAGGTCTGGTCCTCGTACGGCATGACCGAAACCCTGAGCCACATCGCCCTGCGCCGCATCAACGGCCCCTCCGCCTCGGAATGGTTCACGACCCTGCCCAATGTCCGGGTCCGCCTCACCGAGGAGGGCACGCTGGCCATTCAGGCGCCGAAGGTGGTCGAGCGCGAACTGGTCACCCACGACATTGCCGAGCTGGACAGCCACGGACGCTTCCGCATTCTGGGCCGCAGCGACAATGTCATCAACAGCGGCGGCATCAAGGTGCTGATTGAATCCGTCGAGGAACTGCTCGAGCCGGTCATCCGCAGCCCGTTCTGCGTGACCGCCCTGCCCGACAGCCGCCTCGGCGAACGGATCTGCCTGATACACACGGGGCAGGAAAGCGACGAGAGCCTGGAGAAGATCTGCCGGCACGTGCTGCCCAAGTACTGGGTGCCCAGGACCTATCTGCACGCCAGGGAAATCCCCATGACCGAGACCGGCAAGAAGGCCCGCAAGCAGGCCCGCAGGCTGGCCATCGAACTCGCTGGCAGGCTGTAGACGCGTTTTTTGGGGCGGCGCCGCCTGTGCAGATGACGGAATATCCGCCGGAAGGCTGCGGCTTTTGGGAGGATGTTTCCTTATGCTCTTCCTCAGCACGCGGCGGGCCGTCCTGCCGTCTGCACCCGCCGGGCTTTTCCCTCGACAGATATAACCGAACGGTCAAAAACAGGGCTTGTCGCTCCCGTCCGTGTCCTCAGTTCGCCAGAAACAGAAACTGAAGAATCCTTGGGACTGCTCTCCGCGGAGCGGGCCGCAGGAGCGGCACGCGTCTTTGCGACGGACGTCCGGATGCCCGCCGTCTCCGGGCACCCTTCCAGACCATCCCTGCCATTCAGCCGGACATCAGGCACACAATGGAAAACTTAACCGAACGGTCAAAAATCGAGTTTTTTCACGTCCGCATCGCCCGCAGGTCGGAGCAGCTGAAGATATGCCGCTTCACAATGCGGAGCCCTCAGGGGCCGCGGCCTGAATCTTCACAGCGGACCATGTGCCATGCCGGTCCCGGGCTCGGGTCCCGGGAGGCTGTTCCCGCCTGTCTGTTTCCGGTCTGTCCGTCACCGTGCCGCATGGCAGATTTAACCGAACAGTTAAAAATCAGGCTTTTCACGCGGCAGCTGTCTCTCGAAAGGCAAAGAGAAACGACCATCCTTCCTGAGAGCCGGCCGGCCAGCGGCCCTTCCGCCTTCAATGAAAGTGCCGCCCGTCCCCGCGTTCCGCGGACTATATCAGGCCCCCGTCCACGGCCGCGCGCACGGCCGCGCACAGCCTGTCGGCGTCTTCGGCCGGCGTGATGAAGGGCGGCATGATGTAGACCAGATGGTCGAAGGGCCTGATCCAGACGCCCTGCTCCACAAAGAAGTCCTGCAGCACGCGCATGTTCACCGGACGCTCGGTTTCCACCACGCCAATGGCGCCGAGCACGCGCACGTCGCGCACGCCCGGCCTGCCGGCGCAGGGGGCTAGCCCCTCCCGCAGGCGTTTCTCCAGTCCCAGGACGCGCTCCTGCCAGGGCGAGGCCATGAGTTCGTCCATGCTGGCCAGGGCGGCTGCGCAGAAGAGCGGGTTGGCCATGAAGGTCGGCCCGTGCATGAGCACGCCTCCGCCCCGGGCCGCGTCGGCATGGCCTATGCCCTCGGCCACGCGGCTCGTGGCCAGAGTGACGGCGCCGGTCATCATGCCGCCTGTTAGTCCCTTGCCGAGGCAGCAGATGTCGGGCGTGATGCCGGCCCACTCGCAGGCGAAGAGGCGGCCGGTGCGGCCGAAGCCGGTGGCTATTTCATCGGCCACGAGCAGGATGTCGTACTCGTCGCAGAGCCCGCGCAGCCCCTCGAGGTAGGCGGGATGATACATCCACATGCCGCCCGCGCCCTGCACCACGGGCTCAAGAATGACGGCCGCCAGCTCGTCCGCGCGCTCGGCCATGATGCGCCGCGCGTCATCAAGGCTTGCCGGATCGAAGGGGCTGTCAAAGCGGCAGGTCGGCCGCTCCATGAAATAGTGTCTGGGCAGCAGGCCGGTGAAGAGCGTGTGCATGCCCGTGACCGGGTCGTAACCGTAGGTGGTGACTGTGTTAACGGATTCACCAAGCACAATCGGGTCGGTGCCAGCCGGATATTTCCCGCGCTGATCCTCGCCCATGAACCAACCCGCAAAGTGGAAGGGCATGAAGGCCACGCCCGGCGCCACACGCTCGGTCACAAGGGCTTTCACCTTCACTTTTGCATTTTCTTCCGGGCCATAGACCCAGATCCACG
>JAUNSE010000016.1 GCA_030539415.1 Desulfovibrionaceae bacterium | reverse complement strand
GTACAGACATGCTCTTGCAACTGGAATTCCTGCAATTTTTGTCAGCATTTTCCAGACGGACACAGCAGAAAAACAGGCATGCTGACCTTGCAAATTTTTCTGTTCCTGAATTTTGTCATTTTGCTGTCAGCAACACGACAAAATGGCGCGCTTTCTGCATTATCATACTGACTTCATACCCGGAGATTAAAATCCGGCCAGGGCTTTCATATCGGCTCCGCAGCCGGGAATTCACCTGTTCCTTGCCTGTATCATACCTGCAAGCTATTCTTTCTGCCCGCTGCCGTGTGAAGCAGGCCGTGATTCTGCCGCGCGAGCACAAAAAAAGCCCCGCCGGATGACGGGACTTGCGCGGGCAAAATACTGTATGCCGACAAAGGCAATGCGGAAAGGGCTTGCAGCCTATGCGTTCTGCGGCCGCTCCTCCGCCGGCGCGGACTGCCAGTTCGAGCAGACATCCACCCATCCGGAGGCGTTGGAGAAGCGTTCAAGCTCCGCCATGTCGAGTTCGATGGCGCTGTTGCTGCTGCCGCAGGCGGGAAAAACCGTGGCAAAGCGTCTGAGCGAGATGTCCAGCCAGATGCTCACACCCTCGTTCACGCCGAAGGGACACACTCCGCCCACGGCATGTCCCACGCGCTCCACGGCCTCTTCCGGAGAAAGCATTCTGGCCTTGGTCTGGAAGCGGGCGCGGAAGCGCTTGTTGTCCACGCGGGCGTCTCCGGCAGCCACAATCAGCGCCGTTCCCTCCGGCAACCTGTAGGACAGCGTCTTGGCGATGCGGCCCGGCTCGACGCCAAGAGCCTGCGCGGCCAGGGGCACTGTGGCGCTGGATGTCTCGAACTCAAGGATGCGGCCGTCGGCGCCGAAGGCGGACAGCGCGGCACGGGCTCTCTCTATGGACATGTCTGCACCCTCCGCTCTCAGAACAGCCGGCGCACGCGCCGGCCCGCGTCGAGTGCCGCCCCGTCCAGGGTGGAGACGCCGTCCAGAAGAAGCATGTGATAGGTGCCGCTTCCTCCGCCCTCGGGCAGCCGGGCGCTGGCCCTCTCGCCGGCAAGCCCCATGACCACCATGGCGGCCAGAGAGGCATTGAGTCTGTCTCCCGGGTTCGCGCCGGCATAGGCTCCCAGCACCGCGGCCGTCATGCAGCCGGTGCCCGAGATGCGGCCCATCCACGGACTGCCGTTGCTCACGGCATAGGCATGGTCCGCATCGGCCACGATATCCATGGGACCGGTGATGATGGCCACGCAGTTCTGCCTGGCGGCAATGGTCTGGGCCATTCTCGCGTGCCGCTCGAGATTGGACTCGTCGGTGAGCTCGCCTGCCGCCGCGTCAACGCCCTGGGCAGTTCCGGTTCCTTCGGCCAGATAACGCATCTCCGAAATGTTGCCCTTGATGACATCCGGGCGCACGTCCCGCAGTATCTGGCGCAGCGTGTCATTGCGAAGATCCGAGATGCCGGCGCCCACCGGATCCAGAACAACCGGATGCCCCGCCGCCTTCGCGGCCCTGCCGGCCAGGAGCATGCTCAGCGCCGTGCGGCGGCTGATGGTGCCCATGTTGAGCACCAGGGCCGAGCAGATGCCCGTGACCTGTCCGACCTCCTCCGCCGCGTCGGCCATGATGGGCGATGCGCCGGCTGCCAGGGTGACGTTGGCGCAGTCGTTCACGATGACCACGTTGGTGATGAAGTGCACCAGCGGGCGCTTCTCCTGCACGGCCTGCCAGAATCCGGCCAGGGCGGGGACGCTTTCTTCCTCCGCCGCTCCGGCGCTTCTGCCGGCCACGCTGTCCAGAATGACGCCCAGAACCTCGTCCACGGTCATTTCGGACGTGTCGATGAGGACGGCGTCGTCTGCCGGACGCAGGGGCGCCACGGGACGGTTTCTGTCACGCTCGTCCCTCTCGCTGATCTGCCTTTCCAGCTCGGCGAGATCGGTCTGCCGCCCCATGGCCTGCAGGTCCTTCATGCGGCGCATGGCCCGCACCCTGGGCGTGGCATCGAGAAAGAACTTGTGGCGCGCGCCGGGGAAGACGACCGTGCCCATGTCTCGTCCCTCCACAACCAGGGAGGTGCTTTCGCCGAGGCGGCGCTGGGCCGTCTTCAGAATTTCGCGAATCATCGGAATGACGGCCAGACGCGAAGCCATGGCACCCACTTCCTCGGTGCGGATTTCGGCGCCCACCGCCGCATCGTTGCAGAGCAGGGTGGTGGTGGAGCCGGTGCCCCTCAGAGAAAAGACCAGGGCGTTCGCCCTGCTGCGGATCTCCTCCTCCGAGCAGCTTCCGATATCGGCGCCGAGGCGCAGGGCCAGGGTGCGGAACATCGCGCCTGTGTCAAGATAGGCTATGCGCAGGGCATCGGCCGTGCGCCTGGCCAGAGTGGTCTTGCCCACTCCGGCCGGACCGTCCAGGGTGACTATGCGGAGAGGGCTTTCCATCAGGCCTCCAGAATGGCTCTGGTCTCGTCCAGGAAGAGTCTGTTCTCCTCGCGGTTCCCGACGCTGACGCGGATATAGTCGGGCAGACTGTAGCTCGCGAGAGCGCGCACGATGATGCCTCTGGCCAGCAGGCTCTGATAGAGCTTCTTCGCGGGGCAGCGCTCGGGCGGCAGGAACATGACGAAGTTGGCGCGGCTCGGCCAGACCTTGCAGCCCATGGCGGCAAGTTCGGCGGTCAGCAGGCGGCGTCCCTCGAGCACGGTCTCAAGCGTGCACCTGCGGAAACCCGTGTCCTGCAGGGCGGCCAGCACGGCCTCTTCGGCCAGAATGTTCACCGAGAAGGGAAGACGGGCGCGCCAGTAGTAGCCGGCCAGCTCCTCGGGCAGATAGCCCACGCCTATGCGCAGGCCGGCCAGGCCGTAGCTTTTGGAGAAGGTGCGGATGACGCAGGCATTGGCCGGCAGGTCGCCGCGCGTGAAAAGCGACCAGTCGGCTTCGGTCTCGCCGTCCTCGGGAGCGAAGTCGATATAGGCCTCGTCGATGACCAGCAGGCATTTCTCGGGCAGACGCTCGGCCAGCGCCTTCACGGCGTCGGGCCTGGGGCAGAAGCCGGAGGGATTGTCCGGCGTGGTGACGAAGACCAGGCGGGTGTTCTCGTCTACATGGGAGAGAAGCTTGTCGAAGTCGAAGGAGAAGTCAGCGTTGACAGGCTCCCTGCGCAGCTCGACGCCCTGGATCAGGGACTGCAGGGGATACAGGGAGAAGCAGGGCTCGAAGCAGACCACATTGTCCCTGCCGGGCGTGCACAGCATGCGCACCAGCATGTCGATGATTTCGTCCGAGCCGTTGCCCACAGCGATGCGCTCCGCGGGAACGTTCCAGTGTCGGGCCAGAGCCTGCACCAGGCGGGGATTGCCGCCGGCAGGATAGCGGAAGACCGTGTCGGCATGACGGCCCAGCGCTTCCTTCACGAAATTGGAGACGCCCAGGGGATTCTCATTGCTGGCCATCTTGATAACGCGCTCAAGCCCGTATTGCTGACGAATCTCGTCTATGGAACGTCCCGGAACATAGGGCTCAAGAGCCCGTATTTCCGGACGGACAACATCTTCAAACATGACAACTCCCTTGCAGTTAGTACAAAAAAGCATCGGCCGACGGGGGGATCACAGGATGATCCCCCGTCAGCCGACCCATAGGCAAATGAAGTTTACGCGGACTGTTCTTCCCGCTCAATTCTCTCCAGATCCTCGGGGCGGAGAGACAGAACAGGAATCGAGGACTTCTGCACGACCTTCTCGGCAACAGAGCCGAAGAGGATGCGGTCAAGTCCAGTGCGCCCGTGCGTGCTCATGATGATGAGATCGCACTGTTCCCTGACGGACGCTCTGAGAATCTCCTCGGACGCGTAGCCGACGACCACGCGGCCCTCGGCCTTCACATCGGTGAAGTTGCTCGCAACGAAGCTGTCCATCTTTTCCTGGGCCGCGGTTGTTATCTCGTCCACAAAGTGGCCGATGGTGTCGGGCTGGACGTGGAAGCCGACGTACTGCTTCAGCGTGGGAGCCGCATACAGCACCAGAACTTCGCTGCCCATATCCTTCGCCATCTTGTTGGCGTACTTGGCGATCAGAGAACAATCTTCTGCCAGGTCAACAGCGCACAAAATCTTGGAGATGTTCATAGTCTTCTCCTGTATAGATAGCTTGTTGAAGTCAAACCTGACTGAACAGTCTATAGGCGCTGTCTTGCAATTCCCGGTCTTTTGGCGATCAGGCGGAGGAGTCAAGCTTGGTCCTGCGAAACTCGTCCGCGGCACGTCCGCTCTGCGGCATGCCTTCAAATCGTCATCCGGCCGTTCCTCCAAGACACTGTCTGTCTGATGGACGGTGCGTCAAATAAACTGTTTTGCTCAGTCAGCTCCTCACTAGTTTCCACTGTGCCGCTATCTCAGGATACAGCATGATGCATCCGGTGTGCGGGCGGACCATGCGTGGTCCTGCCTGTTCCGCGCCGCCGGCGCTCCCCGCTTCCCGTCCGCAGTGGACAGGGCGGAAAAGCACCCGCCGGATCATATCCAAGTGCTTCCGTTATTACTCCATGTGAAATTTTTCGTCAACAGGCCGGTCTGAACTGCGCTGCCCGTCGGCAGCGGATGCAGCGCCTAGGCTCTCGTCCAGCCTGACTTCAGCAGACCGTCGAAGTAGGCGATGGTCTTGCGCAAGCCCTCCTCCAGCGGAACTTTGGGCTCCCAGCCAACCTTCTCCCTGGCCAGGTCGATGTTGGGACGGCGCTGCTTCGGATCGTCGCCGGGCAGAGGCTCGTTGACGATCTTCGAGGAGCTGCCGGTGAGGTCGACCACCTTCTCGGCCAGTTCCTGAATGGTGAACTCGCCCGGATTGCCCATGTTCATGGGGCCGATGAAATCGTCGGGCGTGGCCATGAAGCGCACCATGCATTCGATGAGATCGTCCACGTAGCAGAACGAGCGCGTCTGGCTGCCGTCGCCGTAGATGGTGATGGGCTCGCCCAGCAGGGCCTGAATGATGAAGTTGGACACCACGCGGCCGTCGTTGGGGTGCATCTTGGGGCCGTAGGTGTTGAAGATGCGGCCCACCTTGATGGGAATGTGGTGCTGGCGCCAGTAGGAGAAGAAGAGCGCCTCGGCGCAGCGCTTGCCCTCGTCGTAGCAGGAGCGGATGCCGTTGGGGTTCACGTGGCCCCAGTAGCTCTCCACCTGCGGATGCACTTCGGGATCGCCGTAGACCTCGCTGGTGGACGCCTGATAGATGCGGGCCCCGACTCTCTTGGCCAGTCCGAGCATGTTGGTGGCGCCGATCACGCAGGTCTTGATGGTCTGCACGGGGTCGTGCTGGTAGTGAATGGGCGATGCGGGGCAGGCGAGATTGTAGATTTCCTGAACCTCGACATAGAGAGGCAGGGTGATGTCGTGGCGGATGAGCTCGAAGCGCGGATTGCCGAGCAGCTCCTCGACATTCGATCTGGAGCTGGAGAAGAAATTGTCCACGCAGAGGACCTCATGTCCCTCGTCAAGAAGCCTCTTGCAGAGGTGGGCGCCCAGGAAGCCTGAACCGCCTGTCACCAGAATGCTCTTACGCTGTTTGCTCATTTGCATGGTCTGTATCTCGCTTCCCCCGAAGGGGTGGAACAAAGGATTGACAATGAACTGGCACTGAATCTGTTCGGATTCCGCCGTTTCCCGGGCGCGTGAATCAGGCCCGCTGCGCCGGCATGCGCGGGCGCACCGCCGTCACGAAGGCTGAGGCGCAGTGCGCGGAACCCTGATGTTTCGCGGGACACTAGCAAAGAAGGCCTGTCCTTTCAAGGAGCCGCCTCCCGTCCGGAGACCGCCTCCGCGGGGTTCGGAAGAGCTCTCGAAGAGGAAAAAAAGGCTTGACAGACAGGGCGAAGTAAAGCAAATTTCCTCCCTTGCCTGTCCTCCCTCAGGACGCAGATTCGACAGGGAGGTTTTGGAGAGACGGACCATGTCCAAAAAGCATACTGTACGCACCGATCCAGAGACTGTCGCCCTTCCGCGCTTCGGCATTGACTCGCATGCTCATCTGAACAGCAGGGCCTTTGACGAGGACAGGGAGGAGGTTCTGGCCAGGGCGGCGCGCTGCGGACTGGCGCACATCGCCAATGTCTTTCTCAACCCCGAAACCTTCCCCGAAGACGCGCGCCTCTTTGACGACCACCCGGAAGTCTTCTTCCTGCTCGGGGTACACCCCGACGATGTGGCGACCTTCTCCGACAGAACGCTGGCTGCCATTCGCAGACACGTCACGGAGAACCCGCGCATCCGCGCCATAGGGGAGATAGGGCTCGACTTTTCGCGCACCGAACCCGGTGGCGCAGCGCCCGAACAGCAGGCTGCCCCCTTTGTGGCGCAGCTGCGTCTTGCCAGGGAGCTGGACATGCCCATCGCAATCCACTGCCGTGACGCGGAGGAAATGACGCTCGGGATCCTTGAAAAAGAGGGCTTTTCCGGGTATCCTCTCGTCTGGCATTGTTTCGGCGCGGACAAATGCCTTGCCGAACGTCTTGTCGCCAATGACTGGTACGTATCCTTTCCAGGCACAATCACGTTCAAAAACAATCCTCAGGCCCGGGAGGCGCTGCCCTGCATCCCGGACAACCGCCTTCTCATGGAGACGGACTGCCCGTACCTCTCGCCCATGCCCTGGCGCGGGACGCGCAACGAGCCAGCCTACACGGTCTTCACCATCCGCACCATGGCCGAGTGCCGCGGCACGGATCCGGAGACACTGTGGAAGCTGTGCGGCGACAACGCCAAGGCCTTGTACCGGCTCTGAGGAATATCCGATCCTGCCTTCCCGCCCGGCGGCGGAACCGGCAGACAAATTGCTGTCATTCGGGCGTCATACCCGAAGAATTTCAGGCGTCATGACGCCATGTACAGGAGCACACCCACAATGGACATCATTCGCAAAATTGAAAGCGAAAACCAGCGTACGGACATTCCGTCCTTCCGTTCCGGAGATACCATCAAGGTTCATCTGCGCATCATCGAGGGCGAGAAGTCGCGCATTCAGGTCTTCCAGGGCAGCGTCATCCGCATTCATCGCGGCACGACCGGCGGCACCTTCACCGTGCGCAAGATTTCCGAAGGCGTTGGCGTGGAGCGCATCTTCCCGATGAACTCCCCCTTCATCGACCACATCGACGTTGTGAACCGCGGCCTGGTCCGTCGCAGCCGTCTGTACTACCTGCGCCAGCTCAAGGGCAAGGCGGCCCGCATCAAGCCCCGCAACAACTACTAATCAGCCCTTCGGGTCCAGCAAATTTTCACGGACAAGCCGGTTTCAGACAACTGAGACTGGCTTGTTCCTTTTTCAGGAGTCTTGCGTGGCAGGAAGGAAAAAAGCCGGAAACGGCGCCGCCGGGAGTCTGCCCGGCATGCTGCCCGGTCTTGAGGACCGCGGCTTGAGAAGCTTTCCGGCGGGCTGGAGCGCGGCCGGCATTGACGAGGTCGGGCGGGGCTGCCTTGCCGGCCCGGTGGTGGCCTGCGCCGTCAGCCTTCCCGAAGACTTCGCCCTTGAAGGTCTGGACGACTCGAAAAAACTCACCGCCGAACACCGCGAGACCCTGGCGCCCGTTCTGCGCGAACGGGCCCTGGCCTGGGGCATAGGCGTGGTCTGGCCGGCCCGCATCGACGAAATCAACATTCTGCAGGCCACCTTCGAGGCCATGTCCCGGGCTCTGCTGCTCATGGCCCGCAGACGCGGCCGCATGCCCGGCGCGCCCCTCCTTCCGGCCCGTCTTCTGGTGGATGGGAACAAGACCATACCGGCCGAGGTGCTGACCAGGGTGCTCGCGCCGGTTCTGGCCGGAGGACCGGCGGCGGATCTTCCGCCAGAGGCCGCCCTCTCCAGGCTGGGCATTGTCCAGCGGGCGGTTGTGAAGGGAGACAGTCTTGTCCCGGCCATCTCGGCGGCCTCCGTGCTGGCCAAGGTCTGGAGGGACAGGCTGATGACGCGCCTTGCCGCGCGCTGGCCGGGCTACGGCTTCGAGGTGCACAAGGGCTACGGCACCGCAGCCCATTACGAGGCGCTGCGCAGACTGGGCCCCTGCCCCATGCACAGGCTGACCTTCAGAGGCGTGGACGGCGGCGACGACGCGGGTCGGCATGCCGCGGGCAGGCATCTCGCTGACTGACGGAGAGAGAGCATGGAAGAAGACAGAAGCATGGACGCGCCGGAGGAACTCCGGAACGGAGAGACGGAAGACAGCCTCGCCGCGGCTGCATCCCCGAACAGCGCTCTTGCCGGGGATTTTCCCGGCGAGCGCGGCCGGCTCTTCATTGTCGCCACTCCCATCGGCAACAGAGACGACTTCACTCCCAGGGCGCGCCGCGTGCTTGAAGGCTGCGATCTGGTCCTGGCCGAGGACACTCGGCGCCTTTTCGCCCTGACCAGGGAACTCGGACTGCGCGTCAGAAGGGCGGTGAGCTTTCACGATCACAACGAGCGCGAAAAGGAGCCGGAAGTGCTCGCCCTGCTCGGCGACGGAGCGTCGGTAGCCCTTGTCTCCGATGCCGGCACGCCTCTTGTGGCCGATCCGGGCTTCCGCCTGGTCTGCTCCTGCCGCCGCCTCGGCATACCCGTTCACCCTGTTCCCGGCCCCTCGGCACCGGTCACGGCCCTGAGCGCCGCGGGCATCGCGCCCCTGCCCTACACCTTCCTCGGCTTTCTGCCGAGAGACAGCGGATCCCGCGCCAGGCTTTTCGAATCCTTCTCCCGCGTGCCCACAACGCTCGTCTTTTTCGAGCGCAAGGACCGCCTGGCCAATGTGCTGAAGGAAGCCCTGCCCATACTCGGGCCGCGTCAGGGCGTGGTCTGCCGCGAGCTAACCAAGGTGCACGAGGAATTCCTACCCTTCCGCCTGGAGGAGGCGGCAGCGCTGCCCGGCGATCTGCTCGGCGAGGTCACGGTGCTGCTGGGGCCGCCCGAATCGGTGGAGAAGACGTCCGAGGAGGAGGTGCTCAGGCTCGCCGCCGGGCAGGGGTCGGGCCTGAAGCCCAGGGAACTGGCCCGTGTTCTGCAGTCGCAGGTCAGCGGCTGGAGCGCCAAGGAGCTGTACGGCCTGCTTGTGCGCGCACGCTGAAGCCCTCCAAGGTCATTCTTTTCAGCACTACACTGTCCGAGGCGCGCCGCAGGGCGCGCCTTTCTCTTTTCTAGACTCCGGTCAGCGCGCTGATGACGCGGCCGGCAGAACGCATGATGTCCTCGCGCAGAAAGAGCCACATGCAGACAAGCATTGTGGCCAGAAAGGCGTATTCACCGGCTCCCCCCGTCTTGCACAGCTTGAGGGAGAACTTGTTCTTTCTCGTGAAGGGCAGCAGCGGGATGCCCTGCACTGTCAGCATATCCAGCACTACATGGCTCAGACCGCCCACGGTCAGGCCGACGCACAGAGGTCTGGTCACATGACCGGCCTCCGGCGGCAGAAAGACGAGCGAGGCAAGAATGCCGCCGAGCCACAGCCCGGGCCAGTGGGTGAACCCCCTGTGCACGCGGTTGAAGCCCGTCTGCCTGTTCTTGAACAGGCCGGCCAGCTTCTGATCGAAGACGTCCGGCAGGATGCCGCCGAACCAGGCCGCGAAAAGACCGATCGGCGGCAGCTGCAGCCAGAAGGCCGCCGCCAGCGCGCCCACCTGATGGGTCATCCAGCGCATGGCGCACCCCTTCCTTCCGTTTCCTGTCCGTGCGACCGCTGCATGGCCGCTCCGGCCGCCGTTCCTATCCCGGCCATCCGGGCGCCGTATTCCTTCTGTCTGTTCTTGCGCATGTCCGTCCGATGTCTGTGTCAGCTGAGCGGCGGAAAGCACGGCCTGCCGGGAGGCAGGCCGCGGGGCACTGAAGATGTCCCTTCTGCGGCCGCCTCGAAGGCTTACAGATTTCCGAAGCCGGACGCAAGCGTTTCGGAGCATGGCAAAGCCCGCGCCGGACGGTGCTGGCAAGGACGGCGAAGCTATTCCTGATTCTGCACAAGGCGGAGAAAGCGCGCCGCGGCGACGCTGGGAGCCAGCCTGGCCTTGCCCGCCGTCGACGCGTGCACCGAACCGGTCTCCTCCATGGGCTCGCTTTCGCAGGCCCGGCGAATTTCCGCCTCAAGCGCGTCGCGCAGCCTGCCGAAGGATTCCTCAACCTCGGGATAGGCATTGTCCTCGCGCCAGGGCAGCGTCAGCGAGTGCAGCATGGGATGGCCTATGTGGGAAGGCGTCTCCAGCGTGTAGAAGGCCGACGGCTTGTAATCCTTCGAGCGCTCCATGGCGCCGGGATAGCAGAATTTCTGATTGCGCTCCTCCGGCTGGGGGATGGAGGAGAGGATGCGCACCTGCGGCACGGCCAGCGCCTTTTCATGCTCCTCGAGTTTTGCCCTGTAGCTCAGCACAGGGCGGAGATTGCCGCGTTCCTTGTTGATGGTCCATTCTATTTGCATGACGTTCTGCACCTTTTTGTCGAGCGGAAAGATGAGGCCGGACGGCGCGGAGCCCGGGGCGTCCGGATCGTGCGGCCTCCTGTCAGGCCGTTTCGGCGTCCAGATAGACGATCTCGCCGAAGGGCGGACTGTCGCCGCCTCTTCGCGAGCAGACCCAGAGCACCGGATAGCCGGGGTCCTGCGGGAAGCGGCTGCACTGCAGGTCCGTGAACCAGAGCAGGCAGGCGGGCTCTATGCCCTCCTTCTCGACAGCCTCGGGAACGGGCCTGAAATCGGTTCCGCCCCCGCCGACGGGGCTGAGATCGCCTGGCTCGTCAAAACGGGAGACGGTCTGCACCTTCTGCACCTTTGTGTCATGGAAGAGCACGGTCAGCGTGGTGTCATAGGATTCGAGCACCATGTTCAGCTCGCTCAGAAAGAGAGCCAGTGTCGGCTCGTCCACCGAGCCGGAGCTGTCCACGGCCACAACCACATGCTTCAGGCGCTGCTCCCAGCGCGAGGGCATGTAGATGTCCTGGAAGAGATAGCGGCGGTTGGGCGTGGTCCATGTGTAGTCATTGTCCGCGCACGAGGCCAGAAAGCGCCGCAGTATCTCCCGCCAGTCGAGAGAGGCCGGAACCGCGTGCTCCACGTGCCGGACAAGGCCCGCGGGCAGAGTGCCCATGTTTCTGGCCCTGCTGACGGCCTGGGTCAGGGAGACCTCCGCCTCCTGCTCGGCGGCCCGGCGGGCATCGTCCGCCCCCTCGCCATCCACAAGGTCCGGCAGATCGCGAACTTCGCCGTCGAAGCGCGGCGGAGGACCGTCGGCCTTCTTTCCGGCGCTCTGGCGGCCGGCGACAGGCTTGACGCCGCGTCCCTCCTGTCTGCTGCGGTCCCTGTCCTCGCCCTCTCTGTTGCCGGCCTGCCCGTCGTTGGGTGTCGAGATGCCGAGGCGCACATTGTTCTGCCCGCCGAAGCTGTCCTGTCTGGCGCCGCCCTGGGGGCTCGGCCTGTCCTTTCCCTGGCGCTGGTTGCTCGCCCTGCGGGCGTCCTCGGCAATGCGGGAAAGCAGGATGTCGTAAATGTCATCGGCCGTTTTGCCGGCGAAATCGGCATTGTAGAGGAAGCCGTCGGGCAGATGGAATCCCGATTCAACGAGAATGCTGTTGACCGCCAGATCGCAGGCCCTGTTCCAGAGCGTCTTTTCCCTGTCCCTGCGGCGCAGATGATGGCCGAAGACCAGGTGCAGGACCTCGTGGGCCTGGGCGCCGGCCAGCCTGTCCTCGCCCATTGCCGACACAAAGAGTGGATTGAAGGCCATCGTGCGGCCGTCCGTCCACAGGTCGCGGCACTTTCGATCCTCTTTGAGCACAAGGCGCAGGGCCAGATCCCCGAAGAAGGGGTGCTCGGTCACCAGTCTCGCCCTGACCCGCTGCATGACCAGCAGGGCGCTCTCATTGTCCGGCCTGTCCATCACCGGCTCCTACAGCAGGACTTCGGCATTGGCCTCGGCCCAGCGGGCGAAGGCCTCGCTGGTGGCCAGCGCCGGCTTTCTGCAGACGGCGTCGCGCATGAGCAGCACGCCGAATTCGGCCGGCAGCCGCATGGCGTAGGCGGCAAGAGCCTCTATGGTCGTCTCGTCGGCCAGCAGGCCGAGAACCTCGCACAGGGCGTACATGGCGGCGGGCTCGGCCGGCACGGCTGCGCCCAGAGGATTTTCCAGCACCTGCCCGACATCGGGCAGGTCGCGCCAGACCTTCAGATAGCCGGTGAACTCGGCCGCGGCCACCTGGCCGACCGTGCCCTTGAAAAGCTCGTACTCCACATCCGGCGCGGGAGCGGCATCCATGATGCGGGAGATGAATTCCCAGGACCGCGGCGAGGGGAAGGCCCTGTCCGTGGACGAGGCGTCAAAATTGTGCAGGAAGCGCGGCCTGAAGCGCAGAAAGGAGCGCACTTCCTGACGGATGCCGCTCTGTCTGGCCCAGGACAGCCAGTCGTCCAGAACGGCGTCGAATTCCAGATGCACCATGCGGTTGGCCAGAGCCGTGGGCATGCGGTGCGTCACCGAACGGTCCTTGTCCCTGTTGCCGGCAGCCACGATGCTCCATCCGTCCGGCAGATGGTATTCGCCTATGGCCCGGTCAAGAATGAGCTGGTAGCAGGCGGCCTGCACCAGGGGCGGTGCGGAGTTGAGCTCGTCCAGAAACAGTATGCCCTGCGTTTCCTCGCCTTCATGCGGCAGAAAGGAGGGAGGACACCAGGCGGCCACGCCGGAGCTGGTGATGCGCGGCAGACCGCGCAGGTCCACGGGATCCAGAAGCACCGCGCGGATGTCGCGCAGCACGAGGCCGCGCTGTCTGGCCACCTGGGCGACCACCTGGCTCTTGCCGACACCGGGGGCTCCCCAGAGGAAAACCGGCTGGCGGATGGAAAGAAGCGTGTTCAATGCTGAGACGATCTGTTTCGGGCCCATGCCCTGCCTCCCCGTAAAACTGCTGTATTTCCCTGCCCAAAGCCACTTTCAGGCCAGATACAGGATATGTATTCTGTCGAAAAGGAATATGAAAGTCAATATCAGAACATCAGGAATGACAGATTCCCGCAGGAAGGGCCCGCCCCGCGCTGCTGCGCTGCGGACGGGCCCTGACGGCTATCTGCTTCGTGTTCCGCGGCTGTCCGTCCTGCGGGACGGACGCCGCTCCTCTCCGGCCGGACGGCGTCCGGGATATCGATCATCCCGTCTTCCGTCCCCCGCTCTGCCGGACGACTGGCGCTCCGCGCCCCGCGCGGCTCCGCCGCGGCCCTCGTCGCGCCTTCCCGTGCCGGAGCGTCCTTCACGCTCCCGGTCCCGCACCGCAATGCAGCGGGCGCCGCTGCGCCTGTCCAGAGGCGCCGCGAGGACCTCCCTCTCGTCGAGGTCCGCGACAAGACCGGTGCCGCTGGGATAGTCCTGCGCGTCCTCAAGCAGCATCAGGCCGCAGCCCGAGCAGGCGTAGCGGCACTGACCCCTGCGTCCGGGCACGGGAAACGGCTGGGAGATGACGCGCAGAGGCATGCCCGGCCGCCCGGCATCCACCTCCTGCCTGCCGGCGCCATCGCCCGGCTCGGCTCCGCGTGCCTCTTCGACGCGCCCCTTTGCGCCATGCGGTGCCGAGACTTCAAGAAAGGCCAGGGAAAGCGTCTCCTTGGCAAGACCGGTCGGCTCGGCAAGCGCGCGCAGCCAGGAGGGCGCCCCCTCGCTCGTGAAGGTGAAATGGCACCAGGCCCGTCCGGCCAGCTTAGAGACGGAGCCGCGGGGCTCCTCTCTCCGCTCCTGGCCTGCGCCATCGTCCGGGCCGTCATCTCCGTCCAGCAAGTCGTCCAGGTCGTCGAAATCGTCTTCGGGAGCGGCATCCCCCCTGTACAGCGGACAGAGACCGCCGTGAGGACAGGGGCCCTCTATGCGCAGCTCCTCCTCCCTGGCCAGGGCCCTGAGCCCCATGAGGGTCAGTCCGCCCAGACGGGTTCCCGGCTCCACAAAAAGCGCCCTCGCCCCTTCCGGCGCCCGGCGCAGCAGGCCCGCGACCGAGCCCAGGATGTCGCCCAGGCGGGAGTCCTGCGGCACGTCCCGTTCCGATTCGCTCTCGTCTCCGTAACGGGGCTTCTTCTGCTGCGGCAGTTCGTTCAGCACGTTGGCCGCCGTCACAAGCCAGGGAACAGCGCCCTTCTGCACCAGCTGGCCGGCCCTGCGCACGCCCTGCTCCAGCGGAGCCTGCACCAGATGCACCTCCCAGGGCTCGACGCCGGCCTGAGCGGCCAGATTTTCCAGAATGGCCCTGCCTATCTGAAGCGGATGGCCGGCGCAGTCGCAGGCCGCCACCACAATCTTCTTCTCCCTCCACTCGGGACAGGCCAGCCACAGTGCCAGCGGCACCGTCATGGGGCCTGAGCCGAGATCCAGCAGAAGATGCCGGCCGTCCGGAGGCGGCGTCAGGCCGAGTCCGGCAAAGAGCCTGGCCAGACGGTAGACATTCCAGGGCAGGAAATAGTGCACGTAGGCGCCTGTCAGGGCCGGAGAGGCCCAGTAGGGATGGCGCATCTCGGCCCTGTCCACGGTGAGCAGACGCGAGAGGCTGACAATGTTGTACGGCAGGTCCTGCCGGTGCGCCTTCTTCAGGGGACAGGCCGCGTCCAGTGCCTTCGCCAGAAGCACGCTGATATCGCGCCCCGTGCGCGCGTCGAGTCTGGGCAGCAGGGCGCGGCGCCCCAGCAGTCTGACGCCGGGGAGTCTCTCTCCGCCGTCTCCGGGCGCGAAGAGCGCCTCGTCCCCCGCGCGGCCGCGCAGGCCCGACGACTCGCGCTCCCGCGCGGGCCTGCCGGCACCATCGCGGCTTTTTCCCGAACCGGGGCGCGCATCATGACGGCTTGCGAAGGCTCCGCCGCGCTCCTCCCGCGAGAAGGGCCGCTGACCGCTCCTTCTGTCCGTCCCGCGGCTGTCCTGACGACCGTCCCTGCGGCCGTCCCTGTCCTTGTCCGTAT
>JAUNSE010000423.1 GCA_030539415.1 Desulfovibrionaceae bacterium | reverse complement strand
GGCGCCGCCGCCCTCGCCGATGACGAAGCCGTCGCGCCCGAGGTCGAAGGGCCGGGAGGCGCGCTCCGGATCATTGTTGCGCCGCGACAGGGCCTTGGCCGCGGCCAGGCTCGCGATGAGCACGGGCGAGAGAATGGACTCTCCGCCCACGACCAGCATCACGTCGGCCTCGCCGCTCTTGAGCAGCATGGCCGCCGTCATGATGGCGTCGCCGCCCGAGGAGCAGGCCGTGTTCACGGTGATGCTCGGCCCGTGGAAGCCGCAGGCTATGGCCACCAGGCCGGCCGTCATGTTGCCGAGAATCATCGGCACGAGGCGCGGGCCGACCTTGTGCATGGAGCCGGTGGAAAGCTGCGCCTGCGTGGCGGCCAGAGTGCTCATGCCGTCCATGGCGGTGCCCATCACGATGCCTATGCGCGAGGGATCGTCCGCCTGTTCGAGGCTTGCGTCGCGCAGGGCCTCCTGCGCGGCCACGAAGCCGTACTGGGCGAACGGGGCCATGTTGCGCTCGAGATTGTGGGGTATGAGCTTTTCGGGCTCGAAGCCCCGGACCTCTGCGGCGATGTGCACCGGCAGATCATCTGTGGGAAAACGGGTGATGGGACCGATGCCGCACCTGCCGGCAGCAAGATTCTCCCAGTAGGTGCCGGCATCGAGTCCGAGGGGCGTGACCGCCCCCATTCCTGTAATGACCAGTGTGTTCTGCATGACTGCTGTTGAGTTCCGACCGCCCGCAGGCGATCTCTAGTATCAGGCGTTTTCAAGAGCCTGGGCGATGTCCTCGATGAGGTCGTCGATGTTCTCCAGGCCGACAGACAGACGGATGAGACCGGGCTCGATGCCGCACTCCGCCAGCTGCTCGTCCGTCATCTGGCGGTGCGTGGAGGAGGCGGGATGGAGGGTGCAGGTGCGGATGTCCGCGACATGCACCTCGAGCGTGGCCAGCTTCACCGAGTCGATGAAGCGCGCGCCGGCCTCGCGCCCGCCCTTCAGCACGAAGGAGGTGACGCCGGAGCAGCCGTTGGGCAGGTATTTCTGCGCCAGGGCGTGCTCGGGGCTGGAGGGCAGGCCGGGATAGTTGACCCGCTCGACCTTGGGATGGCTCTCCAGGAACCTGGCCATGGCCAGGGCGTTGGCGGAGTAGCGCTCCATGCGCAGCGGCAGGGTCTGCAGGCCGAGGTCGGTGTAGAAGGCGCCCTGCGCGCTCTGGCAGCAGCCGAAGTCGCGCATGATCTGCACCCTGGCCTTGACGATGTAGGCCAGATTGCCGAAGGCCTCGGTGTAGACCGTGCCGTGGTAGGTCGGATCGGGTTCGGTGAATTCGGGGTAGAGGCCGTTGGCCCAGTTGAAGCGGCCGCTGTCCACAATCACGCCGCCGAGCTGGATGGCGTGGCCGTCCATGTACTTGGTGGTGGAGTGCATGACGATGTCGCAGCCGTAGTCGATGGGACGGCACAGGGCAGGCGTCGCGAAGGTGTTGTCCACCAGCAGCGGCACATTGTGCCTGTGCGCCAGATTGGCGAAGCGCTCGATGTCGAAGACGGTGAGCGCCGGATTGGCGAGGGTCTCGCCCATGACCAGCCTGGTGTTCGGCCTGAAGGCCTTCTCAAGCTCCTCGTCGGGCAGGGTCTGGTCCACGAAGGTGACCTCCATGCCGAAGCGCCTGAGATTGGCGGCCATCAGATTGAAGGAGCCGCCGTAGATGGTCGAGCTCGCGACAATGTGGTCGCCCGCCCTGCAGATGGTCGCGATGGCCGTGAACAGGGCCGCCTGACCCGAAGAGGTGGCCAGAGCCGCCACGCCGCCTTCGAGATCGGCAATTTTCTTTTCCATTGCGTCCACCGTGGGATTGGCCAGGCGGGAGTAGAAGAATCCGGCCTTGGTCAGATCGAACAGGGCGGCCACGTCGGCGGCCGACGTGTACCTGAAGGTGGTGGACTGAACGATGGGAAGCGCGCAGGGCTCCCCGGATTTGGGCTCGTAGCCCGAGTGGATGCATTTGGATTCGATACGCATCGCTGATGAACCTCGCTGCGCGGCACAACGCCCCGCGAACAGTTGATTCCACTGGCTGCGGAACACCTTGTTCTGACAGGAACTTTCTGCCGCGCCGGTTAGGAATGCCAGAAGGCGCGGCCGGCATGCGCGGAGTCGCGCGCCCGGGGAAAAGGTCCGGGGGTGCTCCTGCACATGGGCCCGTCTCTGGAAGGAAGAAACATGTTTACTTGACTTGCGGGCACTCGTCAAAGGATTTTATGCCGCCCCTCACTGTCAAAAAGGCGGAAAAAACGTTTTTGCAACAAAATACTGCGTGTATAAGAACCGCGGTTCGGGAAGGTGCGGATCTTCGCCCGGGATCCGGCCCGATTCCTGCAAAGCCGCGAAACGGGCGGCCTAGACGGCGGCGCAGTCGGACGGGTCGCCCGCCAGCTTGTCCATGCAGTGGCGCAGGGCCGGCAGCACGGCCTCGAGATTCTCGCGCACGGCCTTC
>JAUNSE010000015.1 GCA_030539415.1 Desulfovibrionaceae bacterium | reverse complement strand
CTTGACCTGCAGATGCATGGGCAGCTCGCCGATTTCATCCAGAAAGAGCGTGCCGTTGTCGGCTGCCGCTATGTAGCCGTCCTTGTTGGCGACCGCGCCGGAAAAGCTGCCCCTGGTATGCCCGAAGAACTCGCTTTCAAGGAGCGCCTCGGGTATGGCGCCGCAGTTGACCGGTATATAGCTGCCCTTGCGCCCGCTGTAGTCGTGAATCGTGCGGGCCACCAGATCCTTGCCGCAGCCGGTTTCACCGTAGATGATGACGTTCACGTCGCTCTCGGCCGCCTTGAGAATGCGCTTGTACACCTTTCTCATGCCCTCGCTCTTGCCGATAATGGGGCCGAGACCGTACATCCTGTCGGCGGAGATCTTCAGCTGGCGGTTTTCCTCCTGCAGAGCGAGCTCCTGAAACTTCTGCTCGCTCACGTCCACGATGAGGCCTTCAAGAAAGCAGGCTTCGCCGTTTTTGTCGTACACGGCCTCGCCCTGATCCCATACCCACTTCTCTATCCCGGACGGAAGCTTGAGGCGGTAGAACAGCTGGTAGGTCGAATGCGCGACAATACTGTCGCGTATGCGCTGCCTGACTTCGTTCAGATCGGCCGCCGGCATCATCCGCTCGAGGCTGTTGAAGTTGTCCCTGAGGAGCTCTTCCTGGGTCATGCCCAGCAGGTCCAGACTTCCCCTGCTGGCGAATTCAAGCACTGACTTGGTGTAATCATTGTTGATTCTGCAACGGTATGCCAGTCCCTGCAGATGGTTGAGAAAGCGGAGATAGGTCGCCTTCCAGTCATATTCCGGGCTGATGGGGGTCAAATCAGGAGTCATCGTCGTACCGTCCAAAAAATGTCGTATTATGCGACATATTTGTCGCATAGATCCGGATCCAAAGAGTTCGGCAGCAGAATAAACATATTGACCCAGTTTTTCAGCCCGCACCAGCCTGCGGAAAAATGCACTTTTCCAGGAGACAGTGTGTCAACCGGCTGATTCCACACAGAAAAAAAGAAAAACTTCACAATATGTCCGCGCAAAACTTCACAAATAACACAGAATATTGCATGCAAAAAAAATGCCGCCGAACAGACATACCTCTTCTCCATTTCTGCTGTTTCCGCGCGGCAGAGTCATCCGCACCCATATCAGGCAGGCGCGCAGAGTGGCATTTTTATTGCATATTTAAAACACAGAATCACAAACAAGCACAGGCATGTGCAAATTTCGGGAGGAAGGTATGTCCCACGAACTGAATGTCTCTCTCACCCGCAAGGGCGGCGTCATCGACCTGGACATGGAGTCCGGCGCCCTCGGCACTGTTCACATCGATTCCGAAAAGCTGAGCGCCGACGAACGCGCCGGCACGGCCAAGAAGCTGCTGGCCGCCTCTGCCCTCTACTGCTACTGCGCCGCTCTGGACAAGGCGCTTGATGCCCGCAATGCCAAATACGACAGGATCGCCGGCAAGGCCACCCTCGAAACCGGAACGGATGAAAAGGGCCGCGGCAGGGTCACGGCCATCACCCTGGATGTCACCGTCTACATGGATGCCGAATACGAATTCATCTTTGACCGCGTGGAAAAGATCATGAAGCAGGGCTGCCTTGTGACCGGCTCTCTCGAAGCCGGCATCAAGATGACCTACAATCTTGATCTTGTCTGCGACGAAGACGACTAGGCGGGAGCGGCACATGAAGCGTCTGACTGTAATCGGCGGCGGCCCCGGAGGCTATACGGCCGCCTTTGCCGCCGCCCGGGCCGGGATGGAGGTCACTCTGATCGAAGCCTCCCGCATGGGGGGCACCTGTCTCAATTCTGGCTGCATTCCCACCAAGACTCTCAAGGCCTCTGCCGAAGCGCTTGAAACAGCCCTGCGCCTGGCGGAATTCGGCATCTCCTGCGAGGGGACGCCCAAAGTGGATCCCGCAGCCGTGCTGGCCCGCAAGGAAAAGGTCATGGCCACCCTGCGCGGCGGTCTGGAAAAGGCCTGCGCGAAACTGAAGGTCCGCCTGTGCCTCGGGCACGGCCGCATTGCCGATGCCCGCCATGTGGAAATCACCGCTGCCGACGGCAGCGTGGAAACCGTCGAGAACGACGCGCTCATCATCGCCACCGGCTCCAGAGTCGCCCAGCTCCCCGGACTCGCCTTCGATCACAGCCATATCCTCAGCAGCGA
Source organism: Desulfovibrionaceae bacterium (assembly GCA_030539415.1). Taxonomy (GTDB): domain Bacteria; phylum Desulfobacterota; class Desulfovibrionia; order Desulfovibrionales; family Desulfovibrionaceae; genus Desulfovibrio. Next base: position 12,786 of record JAUNSE010000015.1, on the reverse strand, counting down.
CGACGCCCTGCAGCTGGACAGGATACCGGAGCGCCTCATCATTGTGGGCGGCGGTGTCATCGGCTGCGAAATGGCCTTCATCTACCGCACGTTCGGCGCCCAGGTCACCGTGGTCGAAGGCCAGAACCGCCTTCTGCCCATGCCGTCCACCGATGCCGACGTCAGCACGCTGCTGCAGCGCGAAATGAAGAAGCGCCGCATCACCTGCGAACTGGGCCGCACGCTCAAGGATGTGCGCGTCGAGGACAACGTGGTTCGCGCCACCCTGACCGTGTCCCCCTTCGTGGACAAGCCGACGCCGGCCCAGCTGAAGGAGGCGGCCGTGGAGGCCGACATGGTGCTGGTGACAGTGGGCCGAGCCCCCTCGACCGAGGGGCTAGGACTGCAGGAAGCGGGCATAGAGGTCGACAGACGGGGGTGGATCGTTGTAGATGAACAGCTGCGGACATCTCTGCCCGAGGTCTATGCCATCGGCGACGTGCTCGGCCCGAGCCATGTCATGCTGGCCCATGCGGCCTCCATGGAGGCTCTGTGCGTTGTGGAGAGCCTGTGCGGCTCCCCCCGCGTCATGCGCTACGATGCCATGCCCTCCGGCGTGTTCACCTCTCCCGAGGTCGGCTGCGTGGGCCTGAGCGAGCAGCAGGCCCGCGAGCAGGGACTTGATGTGCGCTGCGCCACCTTCCAGATGCGCGAGCTTGGCAAGGCCCAGGCCATGGCCGAGCTCCCCGGCTTCTTCAAGCTTGTGGCCGACGCGCGGACCGGCCGCGTGCTCGGCGCCCACATCGCCGGCGCGCATGCTTCAGACATGGTTGCCGAAGCGGCTCTGGCCGTGACCGGCGGTCTGACGGTGGAGCAGCTGACCGGCACCATTCACGCTCACCCCACTCTGGCGGAAGGGCTGTATGAAGCCGCTCTGCTCCTGAAGGAAAACGCCTGATCGATATCGACGGCCTCAAGGCCGACGCAAGGATACAGCAATGAAAGAACTCAACGAACTGAACCTGCCCGATGACCGCCGCTACACGGCCGAACATGTCTGGATCAAGGCCGATGGCGACAGCTGGCTTGTCGGCATCAGCGACTTTGCCCAGGATCAGCTGGGCGAGATTGCCTTTGTGGACCTGCCCTCCGCGGGCAGCGAATTCGCGGCCGGCGAGGAGTTCGGCAGCGTCGAATCCCTCAAGTCCGTCAACGCGCTCTACATGCCCGTCGCCGGCACCGTCGCCGAAGCAAACGAGGAGCTTGAGAGCACTCCCACCCTTGTCAATGTCTCCGCATACGAGCAGGGCTGGATGATCCGCATCAACGCGGCCAGCCCCGCCGATGCCGATGCCCTGCTGACGGCCGAGCAGTACCGCGCGACCCTGGGCTAGCGTTCACCTTTACCAAGCGAGATCCGCATGCACTGGCTCATGCTTCTTGTTGCCATTGCCTCAGAAATTGTGGCGACATCCGCCCTCAAGGAAACCCAGGGGTTCACGCGCCTTCTTCCTTCCCTGCTCTGCATCGGAGGATACGCCCTGGCATTCTACCTGCTGTCCATTGTTGTCAGATATGTGCCGGTCGGCATCGCGTACGCCCTGTGGTCCGGCATTGGCGTGGTTGTCGTCTCTCTGGTGGGCTGGTTTTTCTTTCACCAGAAACTTGACCTTCCGGCCATTATAGGTCTGGCGATGATCATCGCCGGCGTGGCCATCATGCGGCTCTTCTCGCATACCATGGAACTGTAGCGGCGGCCTGGCCTTCCCCCGGCCGGCCATCCGCTTCAAATCAGAGAGCCTCCGTGGATTCCATCCACGGAGGCTCTTCTGTTCCGTTCCCCGCGGAACGGCCGGATGCATGTCACTCAGACGGAGGACTCGCAGCGGCGGTGTATGGCGACCATCACCTCGGTGACATGCTGCTCGCTGTTGCTCGTGGTCCAGTAGTCGGTCACGTAGCGCTCGTAGCTGCCCTTGCCCAGGCAGTAGCCCTGCTGCTCGGCCCACCGGGCAATGCGGCGGTAGGCGGAGCCGATGCCGTCGATGCAGCCTATGTGATAGCAGCTCGCCATGACAGTGCCCCCGATGACGTCGCTGACGGCATCCGCACAGGGAAGCAGCGTCTTCTGCATCAGCCTGACAGGCTGCGGACGGTCATTGAGCCGTTCATCAAAAGAACTGAACTGGACAATGACAGGGCCAACAATCATGTTCTCCTGTTTCTCGACAAAATTTGTGAAATCAAGATTGATGATAATCGATTTGATATCATTATTGTATTGATAATCAAGATAGATATACTTCGAAGGCTCGACATATCTCACGGAAACTTCGTGGATATTGTTCTCGATGACCATCTGCGCTTCGCGGATAAGATCGTACCAGCCGCAGACAGAAGCATGCTGATTTTCTATCTTCTGTTTTTCCTGAGTCAGCTCGGCGATTTTCTTCTGAAATGACGCACTTATTTCATTGTATATGTTGGGAATCGCTCCTTCAAAAAAAGAGCGCATCTCATTCAGTGTAAAACCCATCTGCTTGTAGTATTTGAGAACAAGCACAGAAAGAAGAGCATCCTCAGTATAATACCTATAGTTGTTGTAATCATTTCTGCATGGCGTCACAATGCCTATTTCGTCATAATAACGAAGTGTCTTCTTGGAAATTTTGCAGATCTCGCTCATCTCTCCAATGGAATACCGTTTTTCCCGGGACATGACTGCACTCCTTGGGCCGCGCCCGCTTCATAGGGGAGAAAGAACGCGCCTGCGGGTCGCGCGGACCGCGGGGAGCACGGAGCGGGCCGCCGGCGGTGAGCATGCGGAGAGGCATGCTCACCTCAGGCTTTCGCTCCGAAAATTCCCGATCAGGCGCCTGGTGCCGGAATGTACGAGCTCAGACGCCAGGCCAGTCTGGTGAAGCGGCGCCTGACCGAGGCATTGCCCACGGCGCGGGCCAGGGCGCTGGGATCGCCGACAACCACCACAAGCTTCTTGCCGCGCGTGATTGCCGTGTAGAGCAGATTGCGCTGCAGCATCACGAAATGCTGCATGAAGAGAGGCACCACGACGGCAGGATATTCCGAACCCTGGGACTTGTGAATGGATATGGCATAGGCAAGCACAAGTTCGTCCATCTCGCTCATTTCGTACTGCCTTGTCCCCACGCCCTCAAAATCCACGGCGACCAGCTTCATCTCCCGATCGATGTCGCTGATGACACCAAGGTCGCCGTTGAAGACGTCCTTGCTGTAGTTGTTCTTGATCTGCATGACCTTGTCGCCGACACGGTAGACAGCGTCGCCTCTCCGAAGCTGGACAAATTCCTTCCTGCCCTGAGCCGGTCCCCCCTCCTGCGGCGCCGGAGGCACGGGATTGAGCGCCTCCTGCAGCAGTCTGTTCATGTTCTGCGTTCCCACGGCCCCCTTGTGCATGGGGGTGAGCAGCTGGATGTCCCTGAAGGGATCCAGCTTGAATCTGGCCGGTATCTCGCTGCAGATCAGGGAGACCAGATCCGGGGCGGCCAGTTCGGCATCCGTGCAGGGCCTGAAGTAGAAGTCCGTCTCCTCCTCCCACGGTCGGACAAGGGTGGGCACCCTTCCGCTGTTGATCGTGTGGGCATTGGACACAATGGCGCTTGTGCTGGCCTGGCGGAAAATCTCGTTGAGTCGTGTGACCGGCACCTTGCCCGAATTGATGATGTCGGCAAGGACGGCCCCCGGCCCCACCGAAGGCAGCTGATAGATGTCGCCCACCAGAATGACCGTGCACCCGCTGGGAACAGCCTTCATGAGATAGTAGAAGAGCAGCGCGTCCATCATGCTGGCCTCGTCCACAATCAGCAGGTCGCAGGCCAGAGGCTGGTCCTCGTTGCGCTCGAAGGTGTTGTCGACGGGATTGAATTCCAGCATGCGGTGCAGGGTGCTCGCCTCCATTCCCGTGGCCTCGGCCATGCGCTTGGCCGCGCGCCCGGTCGGCGCGGCGAGGCTGATGCGGCTGGTCACCTGCGCGTACAGGCTGATGATGGCCTTGATGATGGTGGTCTTGCCGGTTCCAGGCCCGCCCGTCAGCACCATGACCTTGCTTCTGGCGGCCATGCGCACGGCTTCCACCTGAGCTGCGGCCAGTCTCGGCTGATGCTGCTCCAGCACCATTCTGACCTGCGCGTCCGCATCCTTGAAGGACACGTTGCGGGGCATCATCTGCAGACGCTCCAGGTAGTAGGCGGTCCTGGCCTCGCAGTGATGATGCGCGGCCAGATAGACGGCGCAGTCCCCCCTGCGACCGCCGTTCTCTTCCGGCGTCAGCTCCTCGCCGTCCACCACGATGCGCTTGTCCAGTTCCAGCGCCTCAAGGGCGGGCGGCACCAGACCGGGATCAAGATGGAGTTCGGTTTCAATCCGATCCAGCAGGACGCTGCGCGGCAGGAAGACGTCGCCGTTGTCCGAAGCCTTCTGCAGGACATAGAGCACCGCTCCCTGCACCCTGAGCGGGGAGTCTCTCGGCACGCCGAGCTTTTCGGCTATGGCATCGGCAGTGGCAAAGCCTATGCCGCGTATGTCCATGGCCAGGCGGTAGGGATTCTCGCGCACCATCTCCAGGGCGCGCACGCCGTACTCGTTGTAGATGCGCACGCCGTAGGCCGAGGAGATCCCGTGCGGCTGAAGGAACTGCATGAGACTGCTGATGCCGCGGTGCTTGTTCCAGCTTTCCCTGATGCCGGCGAGCACCTTGGTCCCTATGCCGCGCACGGACAGCAGTCTTTCTGGCTCCTCGTCAAGAATGCGCATGGTGTCTGCGCCGAAGGCCTGCACCACGCGCTGGGCCATTTCGGCGCCCATGCCCTTGATGAGGCCGGACGACAGGTAGCCGATGAGTCCGGCCTCGCTGGCCGGCACCTGCTCCACGGCCGAATCGAAGGCAAACTGCCTCCCGTAGCGGGCATTGTTGACAAACCTGCCCGTGAAGCGCAGGCGCATGCTCCCCTTGGGATTCAGCAGCGTGCCCACGCAGGTCACTCCCTGCAGGGGAATGCCGCCGCGGCCGGCCTCCTTGCTGTCAGGCGTCACGCGCAGTATGGCGAAGCCGTTCTCGGTGTTTTCAAAAATGACGCGGTCAACGGACCCGCTGAAGCTCACTTCTCCGGGCTTTGCCTCGGTCTGCGGGACAAGGCTGCCCGGCCTGCTCCTTTCAGAACTGTCTGTAGGCACCATCACCCCTCCCCATCCTGCGCTGCAGAAGCAGCATGTCGGCCATCACCAGGCTGGCCATGGCCTTGTGAACCGGCACGCAGCGGGGGATGGCCGACAGGTCGTGCCTGCCACCCACCACGAGGTCAACGGCCTCGCCGTTGATGTCGATGGTGCGCTGCTGCCGCGGAATGGACGAAATGGGCTTGACCGCGCAGCGCACCACAATGTCCTGGCCGGAAGAGATGCCCCCCAGAATGCCGCCGGCATGGTTGGAGGCGAAAAGCCCGCCCGGAAGCATCGGGTCGTTGTTCAGGCTGCCCGTGGTTCTGGCCGAGGCGAAGCCGTCGCCAATCTCCACGCCCTTGACCGCGCCCACGCTCATGAGAGCGCCGGCCAGAGCGCCGTCCAGCTTGCCGAAGACAGGCTCGCCGAGACCGGCGGGCACGCCGCGGATCTCTACGCGAGTGATGCCGCCCAGAGTGTCATGCTCCTTGCGGGCCTCGAGCACCCGCGCGTCCCAGGCCTCGACAATGTCCGGGTCGGCGCTGAAATAGGGGCGCTCCAGGGCATGCTCCATTTCTATGGAGCCGACCGGAATGCCGCCGAGCTCCACAGCGGCCGCATAGACGCTGATGCCGGCTCCGGCCAGCAGGATGTCCGCCACGGCGCCGGCGGCCACGCGGGCTATCGTCTCGCGGCCGGAGGAACGGCCGCCGCCGCGGTGGTCGCGCAGTCCGAACTTCTGGAAAAAGCCGTAGTCCGCGTGTCCGGGCCGGAAGAGATTCTGAAGCTTGCTGTAGTCGGAGGAACGCTGATTCTCGTTGTAGACGCAGAAGGCGATGGGCGTTCCCGTGGTGCGGCCCTCGAAGACGCCGGACAGGATGTGCACCGTGTCCGACTCCTTGCGCGGAGTGCCTGCGGGACCTTCGCCGGGCTTGCGCTTGTCCAGCGCCTTCTGCATGTCCGCTTCCGTCAGGGGCAGACCCGCAGGGCAGCCGTCGAGTATTCCGCCCACGGCCATGCCGTGAGATTCACCAAATGTTGTCAGCTGAAAAATCGTGCCAAATGTATTGCCGGGCATGGAATGCTCCCCACAGGACCGCGCAGCGGTCCGGTTCATTGTCGGTGCAGGCAAATGACTTCTGCCAGGCAGAGAGTACAGCGGCCCGCAACATGCTTGTCAAGTGCCGAACGCCGGCTGCGGCAGGACTGTCAGGCCCTGCGCCCCTGAAGACAGCGGCGGGAGAGGGTGGACAGCGCGAAGAACAGGCAGCTGACCACGATGATGGTGGCGCCGGTGGCCGTGGACAGCCACGGCTGCGCGGACAGGACGAGTCCGGTAAAGGCCGAGACGACACTGATGACTATGGCCCACCAGAACATGCCTCGCAGCGAGCGGGAGATATTGCGCGCGCACGCGGCCGGCACAATGAGCAGGGCAGTGACCAGCAGGACGCCCACCGCCCAGACCGAAAAGATGACCACCACGGCCAGCAGCGCGGCGAAAAGATACTGCCAGAAGGCCACGTGCACGCCATGGGCGCGGGCCATGACGGGATTGAGCGCCACGCAGAGCAGAGAGTTGAAGCCCAGAATCTGCACCAGGGCCACAACGGGCAGAAGCAGCAGGAGGAAGCGCAGCTCGTCCGGACCTATGGTCAGGATGTCGCCGAACAGGAACTGCTGCATGCTTCTGGCCGTGCCCGGCGTGCGGCTCACCACGGCAAGGCCGAAGGCCACGACGGCCGAAAAGACCACGCCGATGGCCAGGTCGGAGGAGATGTTGCTGCGCCGCTGCAGGGCCACTATGCCCAGTCCCACCAGCACGCCGAAGGCCAGCATGGTCAGTTTGGGCTCAAGGGAGAGAAGAAGACCCAGGGCCACGCCGGCAAAGGCGGAATGCCCTATGGCATCGGAAAAGAAGGACATGCGGAAATGTATGACCTCCACGCCGAGCACGGCCGTCATGGGGGCCAGGAGCAGCAGCCCGAGAAGGGCCTGCTGCATGAATTTGTGCGACAGGCAGTCCACGGGCAGTGCGCCCAGAGCCTGGCAGAGCAGTTCTATCATTGCCTGGAACCTCCGGTGCAGCTGCGGCAGGAGCAGTTGGGCGGGCATGACGGGGCGCTCTCGCCGGAGTGGAAGGCGCCGCAGCCAGGGCACAGCTCCTGCGGTGCCGAACACTGATCGGGGTAAAGGTGAATGGGAATGCCGAAAATGGACATGAGGTTTCTGGCTGTCAGAACCTCGTGCGGCGCACCCTCGAGACAGCTTCCCGCGTGCACGCAGAGGACGTGGGTCGCGTAATGAGCGGTGAGATGCAGATTGTGGCTGACCATCACGATGGAGAGATCCTCGGTGCGCCGCAAATCGTCCAGAATCTCCCAGAACAGGCGCTCGCCCTTGAGGTCGACTCCGGCCGCCGGCTCGTCGAGCAGGAGCAGGCGGGGTCTGCGCAGAAGGGCGCCGGCGAGCAGCACGCGGCGCATCTGCCCTCCGGAGAGCTCGCCTATGCAGCGCTTCTGCATGTCCCCCATGCCGACCCGGTCCAGCGCCTGCGCCACGGCTTTCCGGCTTTCCTTCGAGGCCCCAAGCCAGAGAGGCCTTCTCGAGACGGCCAGGCCCAGAAATTCGGCGCAGGTAATGGGCGTGTATGTTTCACTGAACAGCGACTGCGGGACGTAGCCTATGCGCCCCTGCACACCGGGCGAAAAGCTGATGCGCCCGGTATGGGGCACCTCCCCCATGAGACAGAGAAGCAGCGTGGTCTTGCCCGCGCCGTTGGGCCCCACGAAAACGGTGAGACCTCCCATGGGAAGGGAGGCGCAGACGTCCTCAAGAACGCTGCGGCCGGAAAACTCCACGTGCAGATGCGCTATTTCAAGTGCGTTTCGGGTCATAATCTGGTTTGCCAACCTCCGGCCAACTCTGTACATTTGTGCACCCCCAGAAAGGATGCCCGCCGCAATTCCGGCAGAATGAGTTCTTTCCAATGCGCGGGCCCGTCTGTCAAGTCCGCAGCCCGTTCAGGCATCCCTGAGGAAATTTTCTTGCCATTTCCGGTTCAGGAGCTCCTTCGTGCCGAACAGCCGCATCTTCCCCCGCCCCCTCTTCAGTCTGCCGTTCGCGGCCCTTGCCCGTGTCCGCGGAAGCCGTCTTCTCCCCGCCCTTGCCCTGACGGGCCTCCTGCTCTGCCCTGCCGGTCTGCCGTGCGCCCTTGCCCAGAGCGCGGAGGCACCTCAGACTGCGGAGGACTCAGCCGCGAAAGCGGAACTTTTGGACGCGGAGATGAAGCCCGCGGAAGAGAAGGCTGAGCCTGCGGCCGCAGCAGCGGCCCCCGCAGACGCGGCAGCCGGTGGCGCAGCAAAGGCGGGCTCAGGCCCCGCGGCGGCAAAGGCAGCGTCCGCAGCGGCAGTCGCTGCGGACGGGAAAATCGAGACGGCCGCAGGGGAGGCCATCCGAACAGCCGAAAGCGCCGATGCGGAAAAGGAGACGCCTGCCGGCTCCGGCAGCAGCGGTCAGAAGAAGGACGAGGCAGGGCCGAAGGACAGAGGCGGCGCGGCAAAGGCTCCGTCACGGGGCGACCCGGCCGATGACGAGCTCTATCCGGAAAACGTGAAGAGGCTGTGGCCCAGAGTGGAAAGTCTGGTCACCTCGGCGTACGGCGAGCAGCGCGGCGGCATGACGCGCTACAGCCGGGCCCGCCGCCACATGGGACTGGACATACGGGCGCACCAGGGCTGGCCCATACGCTCCCTGCGAAACGGCGTTGTCACCGCGGCAGGCTTTGGCGGCCGGGCCGGCCTCATGGTGAAGGTCAGGCAGGACAACGGCAGGACCGTGACCTATGCCCACATGTCCGAGATCCTGGTCAAAAAGGGACAGAAAGTCAGCCGGGGCCAGTATGTCGGCCGGGTCGGCTGCACCGGCGTCACAACCGGCAGCCACCTGCATATCGGCGTGCGCGACGCCAAAGGCAATCCGGTCAATCCCCGCGGCGAGTTCACCGGGCTCTGGGAGCTCTTCGATCCGCCCGTGAAGGATATCTCCGGACCCATCGAAGCCATGGCCTGCTCGCGCAGGGACCGCCTGAAGGGCTCTCCCAACAAGCGCCTTATCGGCACCCAGCACTATCTGCGCATGCGCAGGCTCTCCGAACACGCCAACTTCAGCGTGCCCGATCTGCCCTGACCGAGGCGGCAGCGGCCCCGGTCAGCCCGCTAGATGTCGACCAGCTCCACATCCTGCTCGGACAGCTTCCGTCCCAGGAAGTAACTGCCCGTGGCCGCGAAGCGGGCCACATTGTCCGTGGCCATGAAATGAACCCCGCCCTGATGCGGAGAGGGGTTCGCGAGCCCGCGCCCGGCCAGAATTTCCGTGACGGCCTCGGCCGTGGTCTGGGCCGAGTCCACAATGTGCATTCCCTCGCCGACCACTCTGGCAATGGCCTTCTGCAGAAGCGGGAAATGCGTGCAGCCGAGCAGAAGAGTGTCGGGCCGTTCTTCGGCATTCAGGATGTTCGCAAGGTAGCGGCGCGCCGCCGCCTCGACCACATCGCCCTCGAGCCAGCCCTCCTCGGCCAGGGACACGAACAGCGTGCAGGCCTGGCTCACCACGCGGGCATCGGGGTCGAGCTTGTGTATGGCGTCCACATAGGCGCCGCCGCGAACGGTGGCCTCCGTGGCAAGCACGGCAATGCGCCCGTTCTTCGTGGCCCTGACCGCGGCTCTGGCGCCAGGCTCTATCACACCCACCACGGGGATGTGGGGAAATTCGCTGCGCAGCGTGGGCAGCGCCACGCTGCTGGCAGTGTTGCAGGCAACCACCAGCATCTTGATCGGCGTGCTGTTGACAATGCGACGGGCCGCCTGCAGGGAGTAGCTGATAATGGTGCTGCTTCCCTTGGTGCCGTAGGGCAGACGGGCCGTGTCGCCCAGAAAAAAGTACTCCTCTGCCGGAAGACGCTGCAAAAGGGCCCGGAGAACTGTCATTCCTCCGACGCCGGAATCAAATATCCCTATGGGACGATACTCTCTGCTGGCCTGAACTCTGGACAAGGTCCGCTCCTTTCTGCCGCGTGCCTTCCGATGCGGGACGCGGCACATGCTCAAGCGCGGAGTCTTAACGCAAAGGACAGACCATGACAACAGATCGGACCGGCGGTCCGTCCGGCCCGCCGTCCGCCCGCTTGTGTTTTTTCGCCTGTCGGGTAAGAATTCCTTCCCTTCCCCCCAAGCCGGCAAGACCGGTCTTTACAGACTCCGTTTTCCCTTCCCCCTGTCAGGAAAAAGCTCATGCTCGCAATTCTCGATTACAAGGCCGGAAATCAGACCAGCGTTCTGCGCGCGCTGCAGCATCTGGCCATCCCGTCAACCATCACGGCGGACCCCGCTGTTCTTGCCGCTGCCGAGGGCATCATCTTCCCCGGTGTAGGCTCGGCCGGACAGGCCATGGGCGTGCTTCAGGAACAGGGGCTTGACGCCTGCCTGAGGCAGGCCGTCGCAAAGGGTCAGCCCGTGCTCGGCATCTGTCTGGGCTGCCAGATTCTGCTTGCCTCAAGCGAGGAGGGCCCCACCCGGACGCTCGGCATCGTGCCCGGCGCCTGCAGAAAATTCCCGGACGGCCTCGTCCAGGAGGACGGCAGCCGCGCCCCGGTGCCCCATATGGGCTGGAACAACGTGCGCTGCGAAAAGGACAATCCTCTTTTCGCCGGCATCGACAGGGACGCCCAGTTCTACTTCGTGCACAGCTACTATGTCGATCCGGCCCCGGAGCTGGCCATAGGCTTCACAGAATACGGCGGCATGCGCTTCTGCTCCTTCTACGGGCGTCCCGGCCTCTGGGCCACGCAGTTCCACCCGGAAAAGAGCGGCCGCGCCGGCCTGGCGATTCTCAAAAATTACTATGCCTACTGCAAGGAGGCCGGCCATGCTCTCTAAACGCGTCATTCCCTGTCTCGACGTGCGCAACGGCAAGCTCACCAAGGGCATCAAGTTTGCCGGCAACGTGGATATCGGCGATCCCGTGGAGAGCGCCCGCAAGTACTATGAGGAAGGCGCCGATGAGATCGTCTTCTACGACATCACCGCCTCGGCCGAGGCCCGCGGCATCTTTCTCGATGTGGTGGAGAAGGTTGCGGCCAACATCTTCATCCCCTTCTCCGTCGGCGGCGGCATAAGCTCGGTGCAGGACATGCGCGACGTGCTGCTCGCGGGCGCCGAAAAGATCTCCATCAATTCCGCCGCAGTCAAGAATCCCTCCCTGATTACCGAGGGCGCGGAGGCCTTCGGCAGCCAGGCCATCGTGATCGGCATGGACGTGCTGCATGTGGGCGCGAGCCCGGAGATCCCCTCCGGCTATGAAATTGTCATCCACGGCGGCCGCAAGCGCATGGGACTGGACGCTCTGGAATGGGCCCGCACCTGCGAGCGTCTGGGAGCCGGCGAGCTGTGCATCAACTCGATTGATGCCGACGGCACGCAGGACGGCTACGAGCTCACCCTCACAAAGGCCATAGTGGATGCCGTGAGCATCCCGGTCATCGCCTCCGGCGGCGCCGGGAAGCCCGAGCACATGTACGACGCGGTCACAAAGGGAGGCGCCTCCGCCGCCCTGATTGCCTCGATCGTGCACTACGGCGAATACACCATCCGCGAGTGCAAGGAATACATGGCCGGGCGCGGCGCGCCCATGCGCATGGTCTGGTAGCGGTCGCGGCCTTTCTCCTCGGAGCGGAAGATGGACAGCCTGAAGGACATTCTCGCCCGTCTGCCCAAGCTGGCCGTTGCCTTTTCAGGCGGCCTGGACAGCCGTTTTCTGTGCGCCAGCTGTCTTGCCGAAGGGCATGACATCCTGGCCGTGCACATCACCGGCCCCCACATCCCGGCAGCCGAAACAGGAGGGGCCAGAGATTTCGCCGAGGCGATGAATCTGCCCTATGCCGAAATCGAGATGGATCCCCTGACCGTGCCCGAAGTGGCGTTCACCAGCCCAAGACGGTGCTACTTCTGCAAGAAGAACCTGATGCGCGGCATCAGAGAGAGGCTCGCGGCCATGGGGGAAGGCGGACGGCTGCTCTGCGACGGCAGCAACGCGGACGATCAGTCCAAGTACAGGCCGGGTCTCAGGGCGCTGGCCGAGGAGCATGTGCTCTCGCCTCTGGCCGAGGCCGGTCTGACGAAGGCCGAAATCACCCGTCGGGCGCAGGCCATGGGCTTTCCCCTGCCGGCGGAGAAGGCCAGACCCTGTCTGCTCACGCGCTACGATTACGGACTCGAGGTCCGCAGGGACGAGCTGCACAGGCTGGAGCTGGCCGAAGCCGAACTTTTCGCGCTTGCGGACGGCTCCGGCAGACGGCTGCTGGACGACTTCAGGCTGAGGCTCACGCCCGCCCCCCTGCTGCAGGTGCTTGACTGGCGCGAGGAATGGCTGGGACCGGTGCGGAGCGTCCTTGAACGGCACGGCTTCGCTCCGTTCACCATTCTGCGCACGGAAACAATCAGCGGCTATTTCGATGCCGCTGACCGGAAGCCGGCAACGCGGCCCGCGTAGCGCCCGAAGGCTCCGGAACCGCAGTCCGGGGCGGAAACGGGCGCTTGCCAAAAGCAGGGAAAG
>JAUNSE010000422.1 GCA_030539415.1 Desulfovibrionaceae bacterium | reverse complement strand
GACAGCCTATGACGATCACCTTCCAAAATCAACACTTTGGTTCAACAGAGCCAAACAAAAAAGCGCGCCGGGACCGTCCGGATGACGGTCCCCTCACGCGCTCATGTTTCTGTTTCCGCAGGGGCTAGTGGCAGCGGATGCCGCTCAGGATATGCCCCATCTTTTCCTTCTTGACCTCGAGATAGTGCTTGTTCTCGTCGCAGGCTTCGATCTCGATGGGCACGCGCTCCACGATCTCGAGACCGTAGCCGGTCAGGCCGATGATTTTCTTGGGATTGTTGGTCAGAAGACGCAGCTTGTGGATGCCGAGATCCACCAGAATCTGGGCGCCGGTGCCGTAATCGCGGAGATCCGGCGGGAAGCCCAGCATCTTGTTGGCTTCAACCGTGTCATAGCCCTGATCCTGCAGGGCGTAGGCCTTGATCTTGTTGGCCAGGCCGATGCCGCGGCCCTCCTGGCGCATGTAGACAAGGCAGCCGCGGCCTTCCTTCTCTATCTGGCGCAGGGCCGCGCCCAGCTGGCCGCGGCAGTCACAGCGCAGGGAGCCTAGCGCGTCGCCGGTCAGGCACTGGCTGTGCACGCGCACAAGCACGGGCTCCGGTCCGGAAATGTCGCCCTTGACCAGCGCCAGATGCGTGCCCTTCTCTGTCTTGCTCTCGTAGGCGTAGACGGTGAAGTCGCCGAAGGTCGAGGGCAGATGGGCATGAGCCACGCAGTGCACCGACACCTGGCCGTGGTCGAGACGGTAGCGGATGATGTCATGGACCGAGGCGATCCTGATGCCGAACTTTTCGGCAAAGACCTCCAGGTCGGGCATGCGGGCCATGGAGCCGTCTTCCTTCATGATCTCGCAGATGACGGCGGCGGGCTTCAGACCGGCCAGTCTGGCCAGGTCGACCGAGCCCTCGGTCTGGCCGGTGCGCTCGAGCACACCGCCGGAGCGGGCGATGAGCGGGAAGACATGACCGGGAGTGACCAGATCCTCGGGCCTGGCGTTGTCGGCCACCGCAGCCAGGATCGTGGTGGCCCTGTCCGCGGCGGAAATGCCCGTGGTCACGCCTTCGCGAGCCTCGATGGAGACCGTGAAGTTGGTGTGGTACATGGAGTTGTTGCGCTCCGTCATGGGATGAAGCTTCAGCTTGTCGCACAGCTCCGGAGCCATGGGCAGACAGATCAGTCCGCAGCCGTGATGCGCCATGAAGTTGATGGCCTCGGGGGTCACGAACTCGGCGGCCATGGTCAGGTCGCCTTCATTTTCCCTGTCCTCGTCATCCACCAGGATGATCATTTTGCCTGCCTTGATATCGGCAATGGCTTCTTCGACTGTGCACAAAGACATAACAAGAACTCCTTGGAAGAGATTGATTTCATTCAAAGCAGGGAGGGCATCCCGGCGTTCGCGCGAAACGTCCGCAGCGTCCGCTCAGCGCGTCCGCGCCCTGAGCGCCGTGTATATACCACCCAGAATGAGTGCTGAACAGATCCCGAGTCGCATGGTGATGGCCTCGCTCAGGACCAGGGCGCCGAGCACTGCCGTGATGACGGGCACGCTCAGCTGTATGATGGAGGCGCCGACCAGAGTGTAGCGCGGCACGATGGCGTACCAGAGGATGTAGCCCAGCGAGGAGGCGAGGCCCCCTGCCAGAGCGAAGGCAAAGGCCATGGGCACGCCGGCTGATTCATATATAAGAGCAAAAAGAAGGCTGGCAAGCCCGAAGACGGACGCCCGCCAGAAATGCCCGGCCGTCGCCAGGGCGGCCGAGGAGGCATGGCGCCCGCAGAGACTGTAGGCGCCCCAGGCGAAGCCCGATCCGGCCATGAGCAGGGCGCCCAGCAGCGGCGGAGCGGTCAGTCCGGGGCTCAGCAGGGCCACCAGGCCTGCGGTCGCTATGCCGAAGCCGAGATACTGGCGCCTGCCCGGATAGAGTCCGTGCAGCATGCCCCAGCCCACCATGCAGAACTGCACGCACATGTTGAGGATGAGCGTGCCCGGAGCCGACGGCATGCCGACATACGCGAGCGAGAACGTGACCATGTAGCAGAAGAGCGCCAGCGCCCCGGTCCAGGTGCTCTGCTCCCACGCCTCGCGCCAGGCCGACCCGCCCGGCGCTTCCGGACGGATGACGCGCGCGCAGCAGAGCAGCGCCAGAATAAAGGCAGCCGAAAGGCAGCGCACGCCCGTGTACTGCAGGGGGCCCATGCCGCAGGAGACCAGGGCGGCCCGGCAGAAGATGGAGTTGGACGCGAAGATGGTCATGCAGAGAAAGGTCAGCGCGGCAAGCGGCACGCGAACACCCCCTTTTTCCCGGCAGGCCGGGCTCAGTTCCAGTCCGCCCCGTCCAGCAGACCGCTGGCGGCGAGGGCGGCGTACAGCACGATGCCGCAGCTGGTGGAGAGATTGAGGCAGCGTCCGTGCCCCTGCAGCATGGGAATGCGCACATGCAGCCCGGACATGTCCCGGACCTCCTGAGGCAGGCCGGCGGTTTCGCGGCCGAAGACCAG
>JAUNSE010000421.1 GCA_030539415.1 Desulfovibrionaceae bacterium | reverse complement strand
TCAACACTTTGGTTCAACAGAGCCTAAATCACTATAACGGGGAGGTCTCCGTCTACAGCTATCCCAACGGCGTGCGCAGCAGGGAGGTCATCGGCTCGGCCGTGGGCGAGACGAAGATGCATCCCAACACGAATTTCAAGCACCGCTATCCCGAGCTGTGGGCCAAGTACTACGGAGAGAAGAATCCGCACGCGAACTTCGTGCATGTGGGGCTCTACGCCCTGACCCTGGGCATAGTGGAAAAGACCGGCCTCTACCAGGCTCTCGAGGAGTCCCTGGGCACGGGCCAGGCCAATGCGGTCATGGACTATGCCATGTTCGGCATACGCACCCAGGCCGACAGCGACAAGCGCCGGGACACGCCGCCCTACGACCGCGAGATGGACGAGCAGATGCTCTTCTGCAACAAGTGCCATTCCGAGGCCTGGTATGCGGACTTCTTCGCCGGCAGGATTCCGCAGGACGGCATCACCGAATTCAAGCGCAGATGGATCGAGCGCTGCGTCGAGCAGGGCGTGCGCAGGGTCTGGCTGTGCATGGACAGCATCCCCCTGGCCGGGGAGGACGGGGAGGAGGACCCTTCGGGCGGCGCGGCCTATTTCTGGGCTCTGGACGCCAGGACCGGCAGGCCGGTCACCTGGTGGGAGGCCGGACCGGTGCGCGATCCCGGGACAGGCATGCTCGTGCCCGACGACGAGCGCGTCGACGAGGTGCGCCGCATGCTCATCGGCGCCGGCATGACCATAGAGGGCGTCATTGTGTCCGAGCCCTTCGTGGACCGCGGGATCCTCACGCGCATCCTCGCCAAGAACCTGCGCTATCTGGTCAAGCTCCCCAGGGAGAGCCGCGCCTGCTGCGAGCTTGTCGAAAGGCACGGCAAGAACATCATGTGGAACTCCGACTACCTGCTGAGCGCGGACACGGTCTTCGGTCTGGCCGACAGGGCCAGGCTCTTCGACGACAGCACCCAGGAGAGCCCGGCGGCCCTGTACTTCATCGGCGGCATCACCGCCAGCGAGGCGCGCGGACTCATCCGCAGGGTCTTCCACTGCATCGAGCGCTTCAACGAATCTCTGGAAGGCGGGGAAGAGTACTCCATTCCCGAGGACCTGGAAAAGTACCTCATCCTGGACCGGAAGGACCCGGACGATCCCGAATCGCCCGTGGTCTGCGCCCGCCTCAATCCCATCGAGATGGACCATTTCGTCATGGGCCGCAACTTCTTCTCCATCGCCTCCTCCGGCGGCATCGAGGCCGCCGAGATGCTGGCGCTGGTGCACAAGCGCAACCTGACCGGCAGCTACTTCGACTGGTGCCGGCGCCTCATCCGCCGCGATCCCGTCTGCCGCACGTCGCCCAGGGCCGTGGAGAGCCGCCTGTGCGCAGGCTTCACGGCCAGCGTCCTGCTCATGGACATCGAATTCGCCTGCCGCAGGCTCGACCTGAATCCCGAGAGCACCCTGGGCGAGATGGACTCCGCCTATGTGGCCTATCTGCCCAATGACAAGTACGAGGCCGTGCTTCGGCGCATGACCGACCGCGTGCGCAGCCTCTTCTACCACTTCGGCGTCTGCGAGGCCCATTTCGGGCGTCTGGCCGACGAGCTCAGGGGACGCGCCAGGGTCAACGTCCCGGCCTCGAAGCGCTCCCTGCCCGTGCTGGACAAGGTCCGCCGCAAGGGCCGTCCCAAGGGCAGCCGCAACAGGGCCACGGTCGAGCGCATGCTGGCCGAGGCCGCGCTGGAGATGCAGGTCCGCGAGGACATGATTTCCTCCGCCGCCGAGGCCGCCGGGGTGGACCCCACCCGCTTTTACACCACCCGGACGCTGGCCGAGGCGTTTCTGGCTGCCTGCGATAAAGCGCGCATGGAGAGCTTTGCTCCGCTGTTTACGGGCAGCAGCACCGCCGGGCAGGCGGCGCTGGCCGCCTTTTTGCCCAATACATTTTTACAGGCGCTGGTATGGCGCACCCTTACTGCAGATGCTTTGCCGGAGGTGACAGAAGATGAAAGTGTATAAAGGCACACCCGCATCCCCGGGGCTGGTACTGGGGCAGGTGAGCCGCCTGGAACGCCATGTAGAGGTGTTCAGCGGCGGGCCGTTTGACCCTGCGCGGGAGCTGCGCCTGCTGGAAAACGCCGTGCATACGGCGCAGAACGAGCTGGCCTCCATGGCGGAGCGTGCAGCCGCTACCGAGCAGGCTATCTTCCTGTTCCAGAGCATGATGCTGGACGATGAAGGCATGATGAACGAGGTGCGCTTCTGCATCAATGCCGGCATCAGCGCCTCAGCGGCCATCTATCAGGTGGGGCAGCGCTATGCCGACCAGCTGGCCAACATGAAGGATAACCCCTACATGCAGCTGCGCAGCGTGGATATCCTGGACGCTACCCGCCGGGTCATCAATATCCTGAACAACCGCCCCCGCGTGTGGCTGGCGCTGGATCACCCGGTGATCCTTGCCGCCGACCGCCTGATGCCCACCGACCTGTTCAGCGTGCCTTCC
>JAUNSE010000014.1 GCA_030539415.1 Desulfovibrionaceae bacterium | reverse complement strand
TTGCCGGTGGGGTCGGTGATCGGCATGCCCGCACCGATGGCGGCGGCAATCGGTGCCGATCTGCCTATTCACGAACCGATTTCCAACATGGTGGTGGACATTGGCGGCGGCACTACCGAAGTGGCCGTCATCTCGCTGTCCGGCATTGTCTACTCGCGCTCCGTGCGCATCGGCGGCGACAAGATGGACGACGCCATCATGACGCACGTCAAGCGCAAGTACAACATGCTCATCGGCGAAACCAGCGCCGAGAACATCAAGATTACCATTGGTTCCGCCTACCCCATGGATCCCGAGGCGACCATGGAGGTCAAGGGGCGCGACCTTGTGACCGGCATTCCGCGCAACGTGACCATCACCTCCGAGGAGATCCGCAAGGCCATCACCGAACAGGTGGAGGGCATCACCCAGGCCGTGCGCTACGCTCTGGAGCAGACGCCTCCGGAACTGGCCGCCGACATCGTCGACCGGGGCATTGTCCTCACCGGCGGCGGCGCGCTGCTCAGGGGACTCGACCAGCTGCTGCGCGAGGAAACCGGTCTGCCCATCACCGTGGTGGATGACCCGCTCTCCACCGTGGTCATCGGCACGGGCCGCACCCTGGACAACATCAACATGCTGAAGGATGTCTGCATCGACTAGTCCGGTGCACATCCGAATGCTGCTGTCTGTGGCGCCGCGCCGGCTTGCCGGGCTCGGCGCCTTTTTCGGCAGGAAAGAGCCTCTGCGCAAAGGCCGGCCTGCCCGCCCGCCCTATTTCCACCCGACCCCGGCGCACGGTCTACGCTTTTCCCAAGAGGGGGCGCACGGTCTGTGAGTTTTCGCAAAATCCTCATCTGCACAGGCATACTGCTTGTTCTCTTTCTGAGCCTCTACGCCTGGAACAGGAGCACGGGCATCCTTGACGACTTCTCAACCAAGGTGGGTCTGGAGGCCGTGGGCGCTGTCCTCAATCCCTTCCGCCAGGCGCAGTCCGCGGTGGTCGGCATCTGGGACGACTATGTGGCTCTCACCGACGTGCGCCGGGAGAACAAGGCCCTGGCAGAACGCGTGCGCGAGCTCGAGGCGCAGATACTCAAGCACCGTGAGGATCTTGCCGAGCTCAGGCGCCTGCGGGAACTGCTCAAGCTCCCCGTGGACGTCTCCTGGAATCCGGTCGGCGCCCGCGTGCTGGCCGGGCGTCTGGGCCCCAACTCCCGTCTGGAATCCTTTTCCATCAACCGCGGCTACGTGAACGGGGCCACGCCGGGCACTCCCGTGGTCACCAACCTTGGTCTGCTGGGCCGCGTGCAGCGCTCCAGCGCGCACACATCCACAGTGTTCCTGCTCACCAACCCCATGAGCCGCATCGCCATCTTCACCCAGAAGACGCGCTCTCCGGGCATACTGACGGGCAACGGCCCCAACAGACCGCTGGAAGCGCTCTATGTCAGCCGCGACACCAAGGCAGAAGTCGGCGAGCTGCTTGTCACATCCGGACTTGACGGCAAGTTTCCCAAGGGCATACCGGTGGCCCGCATCACCTCGCTCAAGCCATCGAACTATACGGAATTCATGACTATTTCTGCAGAGCCGCTGGCCGACCTGCAGCATATCGAAGAAGTTCTGCTGCTTGAGCCCACCGGCACGGTCCGTCCTCCGGAGCCGGCCACGCCGAGACCCGAGTTTGTGGGGCCTCTGCTGCCGGATTTTCTGAAAAAGGATGACCCGGAAAAGGCTCCGGGCGGGATGTAGGGCTGTATGGCCGCTTTTGCCAACACCTTGTGGTGGGTCGCCTTTCTTGTGGCGGGCATCATCGTGCAGGCCGCCCTGCCCGGTCTTGACGCGCTCCTGCTCGGCCTCATTCTGATTGCCGAGGAGAAGGACTACAGAACCATGGTCTGGTTCGTGCCCTCCGTCATCCTCCTTCAGGAGGGCATGGGCACCCAGCCTTTCGGCGCGGCCATGGTCTGCGTGACCCTCTGCCTTATCCTGTTCAGAATGTGCGCGCGCATGGCCATGGCATCGAGAGCCGGCTTCGTGCTCCTGCTGTCCCTGTCCTGCGGCGGCGTGCGCATCCTGGTGGACTGGTTCTTCGCGAATCTGGAGGGGCTGCCGTACGCCATGGAGGAGCTGATCGCGGGCGGCGTGCATCAGTCCGTCTACCTGCTGGCCGGCTGGGAAATCCTCAGGCGGGTGCGCATCGCCCTGCTTGGCAAGAGGAGCGCGCATGAAGCCTGAGCGTCCCGACACAGAACCCAGAATCCGCGTGGGAGCCAAGGAGGCGACGGAAAGCTATCAGGCCCCGCGCACCGGACTCATCTTTCTGCAGGTCCTGATCGTTGTCTTCCTGGCCGCCTTCGTGTCGCGCTTCTACTATCTGCAGATTCTGCACGGCGCCGAATTCGCGGTGCAGGCGCAGAACAATCACTGGCGCGAGGAATCCATCTCCGCGCCGCGCGGACGCATTCTCGACCAGCGGGGCCGCATTCTGGCCGACAACCGCACGACTTTCGGGCTTTCGCTGGTGCGTGACGATGTGCGGGATCTGGCCGCCACACTGGCCCAGGTCAGCGTCTGGACGGGAATGCCCATCGAGAAGGTGGAGGAGCGCTACCGGCAGACCAGGCTCAAGGTCAAGTCCTTCGAACCTCTTCTGCTCGCCTCGGATCTGGATTTCGATCTGGTGGCCCGCATCGAGTCCGAGCTCTGCTACTGGCCCGGTCTGGAAATTCTGGTCCTCACCAGGCGCAATTATCCGGAAAAGGACCTTTTCGCCCATATTCTGGGCTATGTGGCGGAAGCCAACGAAAAGGAGCTTGAAGAGGATTCCGGGCTGGCCATGGGTGATCTGGTGGGCAAGTCCGGCATAGAACTCAGCATGGAGAAGCGCCTGAGGGGCAGGAAGGGCATCAGCGACATCGAGGTGGACGCCTCCGGCCACATGGTGAGCCGCGTGCTGCGCGAGGAGCCGCAGATGGGCAGGGATCTTGTCATGTCCATCGACCGGGACATCCAGAAGGCCTGCTGGGACGCCCTGGGAAGCCAGGCGGGCTCAATCATTGTCATGGAGCCGGACACCGGCAAGCTGAGGGGCATGGTCACTGCTCCGGCCTACGACAACAACCTGTTTGCCGGAGGCATTTCCCACAGGGACTGGAACGTGCTCCGCAACTCTCCCCGCTTTCCCCTGCAGAACCGCGTGCTCCAGAGCGCCTATCCGCCGGGCTCGGTCTGGAAGCTGGTCATGGCCGGCTGTTTTCTGGAAAACGGCGTCTCTCCCCAGACCTCCGTGTTCTGCTCCGGCGCGACCAAGCTCGGCAACCAGATTTTCCGCTGCTGGAAGCATTCGGGGCACGGCCAGCAGAATCTGGAGCAGGCCCTGATCAACTCATGCGATGTCTATTTCTATCTCATTGCCGAAAAGATAGGCATCAACAAGATCGAGGAGTTCGCGCGCGCTTCCGGGTTCGGCGCTCCCACCGGCATCGACCTGCCCGGAGAACGGTCCGGACTCGTTCCGTCCAGAGAATGGAAGAAGCGGCGGCACAAGCGGGCCTGGACCAGAGGCGACACCTTCAACACCTCCATCGGTCAGGGCTACACCCTCACCACCCCCCTGCAGATGGCCGTCTATGTGTCGGCCCTGCTCAACGGCGGCGATGTGCTCAAGCCCCTGCTTCTCGAATCCGACGAGCGCGTGGTTCGTTCGCGAATTCCCGCGGGCAGGGACACCCTGGCGCAGATTGTCCGCGCCATGCGGCGCACGGCCGCCGGCGGCACGGCCCGCGTGGTGGGCCGCAAGGACGCGGACATGGGCGGCAAGACAGGCACGGCCCAGGTGGTCAAGCTGGGCAAGACCCGGCCCAAGAACGAGACCATGGCCTGGAAGCAGCGGGACCATGCCTGGATCGCGACCTGGGGACACAAGGGAGACAGAACCTACGTGGTCATAGTCATGGTCGAGCATGGCGGCGGCGGTTCCTCGGTGGCCGGTCCCATCGCGGCCAAGGTCTACGACTTTCTCTTCTCCAATCCGCGCTACACCTCGCCGCCAGGCATCCAGGAGCCGCCCTCGCCCCTGCATGGCCCGCCCCTTCCTCCTGACATGGCGCGCGAGCGCGCGGCCCGCCAGGCCAGACTGCCCTACTGATGCTGCAGGCGCGGACAGCGCCGGACATGCAGGTTTCCCGAGTTCCGTGAATCATGGATAACAGACAACCACTTCTCAGACATCTCAACTGGGTGCTCTTGGCCGCGGCTCTGGCCCTTTTCGCCGTGGGCGAGGTCAATCTCGTCTCGGCCAGCGGCACCAGACTGGAATCCGGCCTTGCCCAGGCCAGCTTTTATCAGCGCCAGCTCCTCTGGGGTGTGCTCGGACTCTGCTGCATGACGGTCACCATGTGCTTCGACTATCACCGTCTTCTGCGTCTGAGCTGGTATCTCTACGGCCTGACTCTGGTTCTGCTGATCCTGGTGCCGCTCATCGGCACCACGGTCTACGGCGCGAAGCGCTGGATTTCGCTCGGACTGTTCAGCATACAGCCGTCGGAACTCGCCAAATTCGCCATCCTGCTGACCACGGCCAAGTTCCTCAGCTCGCGTTCCGAGACGCTGGGCTGGAAGGATTTCGGCCTCATACTGCTGATGGCGGCCCCGCCTCTGGGCTTTATCGTGAAGCAGCCCGACCTCGGCTCGGCCCTCATGCTTCTTTTCATCGCCGGCGGCATGGTGCTCTTTCACGGCCTGAAAGCCTCGGTTCTGCGGATCTGCGCTCTGGCCATCCCCTGCATCGGCGCCTTCATGTGGTTTGTCGGCATGCACGACTACCAGCGCCAGCGCATCCTGACCTTCCTCAATCCGGAGGCCGATCCGCTCGGCAGCGGCTACCACATTCTGCAGTCGCGCATCGCGATAGGCTCGGGACAGCTCTGGGGCAAGGGCTTTGCCGAAGGCACGCAGTCCCAGCTGCGCTTTCTGCCCGAACGCCATTCCGACTTTGCCGTCGCCGTCTTCGGCGAGGAATGGGGCTTTGTCGGCTGCCTTGTTCTCATCTCCCTCTTCGTCATCTTCCTGCTGGCCATTCTCACCACAATCATACAGGCCAAAGATCGTTTCGGCAGCATGCTCTGTGTGGGCGTCTTCTTTTACTTCTTTGCCGAAATCTCCATCAACATGGGCATGGTGGTGGGACTCATGCCGGTGGTTGGCATTCCGCTGCCCTTCATCAGCTACGGCGGTTCAGCCACCATTGTGAACTTCATCCTCATCGGCCTTGTGCTCAATGTGTCCATGCGCCGAAGAGCCTTCCGCATCTAGCCGGAATTTCACACACAATCTGTCAAAGCGAAAATTTCCGAAAGGCAGAAGCTCCTGCATCGTCCGTCCCTTCCGTTTCCGGCCGGGCAGAATTTTTCTCAGAATGCCCCCGGCCGGCGCCGGGGGCTTCTTTTTCCGCTGTGATTTTTGTCACAAAAATATCATCCCGAAGCCGCAAATGTGACTTGCGTCACAAAGAAAGCGCGTGTTACGCAGAAAACAGTTCCTATGGCAGACCAGCCCGGGGAGGAACCTGTTACAAGGAGGAGGACTATGAGTAGTGCACCCCGCAAAGGATCCTGGCTCAAAATCTTGTTGGGCGGCCTCATCGCGGGTGTGGTACTGGTTGGAGTCTCGGCATACGCAATGAGAATCACGGATGCCCGTCCGTTCTGCGGCAGCTGTCATCCCATGCAGGAGGCCGCGCTGACGCACAAGCTTTCGTCACACGCTTCGCTCGCCTGCAACGAATGCCATGCGCCGCACAATCTCATGGCCAAGCTGCCGTTCAAGGCCAAAGAAGGCCTGCGTGACGTCATCGCCAATTTCCAGGGCCATGACGCGCCGTTCCAGCCCAGTGTCGCCACACGTGATGTTATCAACGAGAACTGCATATCCTGCCACATCAACACGAATGCGGATGTGGCAAGCATGGATGCCAAGCCGTACTGCGTAGACTGCCACCGCAATGTGGCTCACATGCGCAGCAAGCCCATCAGCACAAGGACGGTCGCCTATGACAAGTAAATTTTTGAACGGTACGCTTGCAGCCATGCTGTTGATGGGCATGCCCATGGTCAGCGGCTGCGATGATGTGAGCACTGAACTCAAGGCTCCCGTGTACAGCACGAAGATCTCCGAGGACGACATGCGCAACTCGTCCTTCAAGGATCAGTTTCCGCTGCAGTACAACTCCTACATGAAGAACAACGAAAGCTCTGTCATGACGGAGTACAAGGGATCCGTCCCCTTCCACAAGAACGACGGCACCAATCCTCTGCCCGCCGGCTACAAGTATGCCCAGCCGTACCTGAAGAACCTCTGGCTCGGCTATCCCTTCATGTACGAGTACAACGAAGCCCGCGGCCACACGTACGCGCTTGAGGATTTCGTCAATATTGACCGCATCAACCGCTACGCGGAAAAGGGATCCCTGCCCTCCACCTGTTGGAACTGCAAGACTCCCAAGATGATGACCTGGATCAAGGAGTATGGCGACAGCTTCTGGACCAAGGATGTCAACACCTTCCGCGCTCCCGAATCTCTTGATGCCAAGGAAGAGAGCATCAGCTGCCCCACCTGCCACGACCAGAAGACCATGGAGCTGCGTCCCTACTCCGAGCCTCTGAAGGACTGGCTCGCGCGCACCGGGCAGGACTGGAACAAGCTGAGCCGCAACACCAAGCGCACGCTCGTCTGCGCCCAGTGCCATGTGGAATACTACTTCACCCACAAGGACAACGGCCCCGCCGGCCGCCCCGTCTTCCCGTGGGATAACGGCATGGATGCCGAGGCCATGTACCAGTACTACAGGACGCACGGCGCCAAGAATCCTGACGGCAGCCAGAAGCCCTTCGCCGACTGGGTGCACGCCGCTTCCAAGATTCCCATGATCAAGATGCAGCATCCCGACTTCGAGATGTTCCAGGACGGTCCTCACGGCGCCGCCGGTGTGGCCTGCGCCGACTGCCACATGCCCTACATGCGCGAGGGCGGCAAGAAGTACTCCAGCCACTGGATGACCTCTCCCCTGAAGGATCCCGACCTGCGAGCCTGCCGTCAGTGCCATGCCGACAAGACCGCCGACTACCTGCGCTCCCGCGTGATCTACTCGCAGCAGAAGACGTACAACCAGCTCATCAAGGCTCAGGACGCCTCTGTGCGCGGACATGAAGCCGTCCGTCTGGCCAATGCCTGGACAGGCGAGAAGGCCGCCAACTACGATCAGCTGATGACCGAAGCCCGCGAGATGGTCCGCAAGGGCCAGCTGTTCTGGGATTACGTCTCCGCTGAAAACAGCGTCGGCTTCCACAACCCCGCCAAGGCCATCGACACGCTCATGACCTCCATGGAATGCAGCCTCAAGGCCGTGGACCTCTGCCAGCAGGCCACCATGTACGGCATCGCCCCCGCCCTCGAAGGCAACATCAGGGATATCGTGCCGCCCATTCTGGAGCACAGCCGCAAGCTGCAGCAGGATCCCGCCCACCTGCAGACCAACCCCTGGCTCAGGCTCCTGCCTGTTCTGCCCCCCGCCGAGAAGGTGTGGGACGGCCAGACGAAGGTCTCCATGAAGTAGCGCATCCTCGTTTCCCCATGTGACATCCAAGGCCCCTGTCCGCCCGCGCGGACAGGGGCCTTTCTTCTCCGATCCGGGCAGTGACATTGAGGTGACATCGGCAGATTCCCCTCGGCAGAGCCGCTGCGCTCCGGATTGCGCACGATGTCGTCTGACTGCCGCATAACGCATGTCCAGACATATGCTTTTCAAAAATCCGCACTCGGGGATACAGAGAGAGCTTTTCTCTTGTGCAGACTCGGATTTTGTATAATTTCGCTTTTTTCTGAACAGCAGCAAAACGACCTGCATGTGTTCCCTCTTTTTTCGGAAGTCAGCACAGCCATCAACATCCAATCCGTACAAAGACATGCATCACAGAAAAGGAGAGAATACAATACATTGTTTTCCATTGACGACCCATCTCTTCTTGGGTATAGAACCCTTTATCAGCAAATGCTCTGCCGCGGTGCAGAGCCTTCATGCCGCGGCCCGCAGCGGTGTCCGCCGCCAGCCCCTTGAGAGGCGGCCGGCGCCGTCAGCCGGCCCTCCCTGTACATTCAACTAATCAAGCTCTTTATCAGCGAGGTACACTCCAATGGCTAAAGTTCGCGTAGGCATCAATGGTTTCGGCCGCATCGGCAGGCAGGTTTTCCGCGCTCTTCATCAGAGCTATCGTGACCGCGTGGAAGTTGTCGCCCTGAACGACCTCTATGACGCGAAAACGAACTTCCAGCTCGCCGAATACGACTCCTGCTACGGCCGCGCCAATCTCAACGCCGAGGTTGACGGTCAGGAAGTGAAGGTGGGTGACTGGAACATTCACTGCTTCGCCGAGCGTGATCCCAAGAACCTCGACTGGGGCAAGTACGGTGTCGACATCGTTGTTGAAAGCACCGGCCTGTTCCGTGAGGGCTCCAAGGCCCAGGTCCACATCGACAACGGCGCCAAGAAGGTCATCATCTCCGCTCCCGCCAAGGGCGAGGACCTCACCCTGGTCATGGGCGTGAACAGCGACCAGTACGATCCCAAGAAGCACAACATCGTGTCCAACGCCTCCTGCACCACCAACTGCCTGGCCCCTCTGGCTCTGGTTCTGCACAAGAACTTCGACATCAAGCTGGGCAACATGGTCACCGTGCATTCCTACACCAATGACCAGCGCATCCTGGACATGGCTCACAAGGATCCCCGCCGCGCCCGCGCCGCCGCCTGCAGCATCATTCCCACCAGCACCGGCGCCGCTCAGGCCGTGGCCAAGGTCATTCCCGAACTGAAGGGCCGCTTCTCCGGCTACTCCCTGCGCGTGCCCACCCCCACCGTCTCGGTGGTGGACTTCACCGCCATCGTGGGCAAGGCCACCAGCACCGAGGAAGTGAATGCCGCTCTGAAGGAAGCCGAAGCCACCTATCTGAAGGGCGTTCTCGGCACCAACGAGCTGCCCCTGGTCTCCATGGACTTCAAGGGCGACGCCCGTTCCTCCATTGTCGAGCTCGAATACACCGCCGTCCAGGAAGGCACCCTGGTCAAGGCCGTGTCCTGGTACGACAATGAATGGGGTTATTCCAACCGCGTCTGCGACGTGTGCTGCATGATGGCCGAAGCCGGCTTCTAGTCCGCACTGACGCAGGACAATTTCAAAGGCGGTTCGTCTGCATGGACGAACCGCCTTTTGCTCTTTTCAGCCCCGCGAGGGGAAAAGACAGCCGCGCTGCCTCGTGTCAGGGCCTCACAAACATCGCATCTCCGTAGGAGAAGAAGCGGTAGTTCTCCCGCACAGCCTGCCTGTAGGCCTCCAGTATGCGCTCGCGGCCCATCAGTGCCGCCACCAGCATGATGAGGGTCGAGCCGGGCAGATGGAAGTTGGTGATGAGGCCGTCTATGACATGCACGGGCCTGCCCGGATAGAGAAAGATGCTTGTCACGCCGTGGAACGGGGCCAGGCCTCCCGCGGCGGCATAGGCGCCCTCGAGAGCTCTGGCCGATGTGGTGCCGACGGCAATGACCGGCCGTCCCTCGGCTTTGGCTCTGGCTATGGCCTCCACGGTCTCCTCCGGCACATCGATGAGCTCTCCGTGCATGGAATGCTCGCGGATGTCGTTGCAGCGCACCGGACTGAAGGTGCCGTACCCCACGTACAGCGTGATTTCCTTCCAGCCGTAGCCGCGCCTATCGAGCTGCGCGCGCAGCTCCGGCGTGAAGTGCAGGCCGGCCGTGGGAGCCGCCACCGAACCGGTCTTCTCCTCCCGCGCGTAGATGGTCTGATAGCGCTCTCGATCGCCAGCGCCCGGCGTTCTGCGGATGTAGGGGGGCAGGGGAATGGAGCCTGCCGCCTCAAAGCACGCGGCAAGATCGCCGCGCCACTCAAGCTCGACATCCCAGCGTCCGAACTCATGCGCTTCGACAAGGCGCAGACGGATATCCGCGCCGAAGCTCATCCATTCTCCCGCGGAGGGGTGCCCGCCGGAACGCAGCAGACCTTCGGCCGGCGCGCGGTGAAGCCCGCTTCCGGCATCCTCGACCCTTGCCAGGACCGCTGGCAGGGGCGAAAGGAGAAGAAATTCCACCTTGCCGCCGGTATGGCGCAGACCGTGCAGCCTTGCGGGGAGCACGCGGCTGTTGTTGGCCACGAGGAGCGCCCCTTCGGGGAGTTCATCGGGCAGATCCCTGAACTGCCTGTGTCTCGGCGCAAGCTCGCCGCTGCGCTGCACCACCATCAGTCGGGAATTTCCCCTGACAGCCGGAGGCTCCTGCGCTATGCGGTCCTCGGGAAGGTCATACTGGTAGCTGGATAGAAGAAAATCTGTCTGGTCTGTGTTCTCTGGCATGCTGGGACTCCGATTATCCCGGCCTTGCCTCACGAGGGGGACTGGGATAGTGTTTCTGACTCTAGACTGGGAGGCTTGCGGCACTGCCGCAGCGAGGGAGAAATACGCCATGCACCGTCCGCTTGTCACGCGTCTATCCGGCACCCTTCTGCCGGGCATGCTTGTTTTTATCCTGTCGGCGCTGCTCGCGGGCTGCGCAGGCTACGTGAACCCCCTGACCGGCACAACGCTTGCCGGCGGCGTTCCGGCTTCCCAGAGCAGGCTGCTCGGCACCCGCCTGCCCTCGGGCATGGACTTCTATCCCGAACACAGCCGCATCACCGGCACCGAGGGAATGGAAATCCTGCGCGGAGACGCCAGTCCGGCGGCCTGCGCCTCGGCCACGGTCAACGGCCTGCAGGAGCAGGGCTGGACAGCCCGTCTTGCGAGCGCCACGGAAATGCGCGCCTGCTATGCCTTTGAAAAGGACGGAAGGCTGGCCGTCATCACCATCTATCCCCAGTCTCCCACCACCATGACGCTGATGACAGTATATGTCAGCTCGTCGGCTCCGGCCGACATGCCCCTGCCCGTCATGAAAAGCCGCGGACTGAATTTCGGCTCCGGCAGAGCGCCCTCATCCCCGTCCGCCTCCGATGACGGAAGCTATTCGGGCTACCCAGTATCCACCGAGCCGCTTTCCACCGAACCCGCCGCTTCGGGCGGCTCGCCCATTGTCGGGAGGGACATCTAGATGGATGCCATTCAGCTTCTGCGCGGCCTGACCCGCCTGAAAAACCGCCGCCTGCATCTGGGTGTGGCCGGCTCCGTGGCCTGCTACAGGAGCGCCGAGCTGCTGCGCCATCTGCTGGCCTGCGGCATTCACGTATCGGCCACGCTCACTCCCGGCGCGAAGAATTTCGTCACTCCCCTCCTTTTCTCCTCGCTTGGCGCGGTGCCTGTCTATCCCGAAATGTTTTCCGGGGAGGAGCCCTTCGCCCATCTCGAACCCGGACAGACCTGTCAGGCTCTCCTTGTCTGCCCCGCGTCCGCGGGCCTGCTTGCCCGCATGGCCCATGGACTGGCCCAGGACATGCTCGCGGCCCAGATTCTGGCCTTTGACGGACCTGTGGCCGCGGCCCCGGCCATGAATACCCGCATGTGGAACAACGCCGCGACCAGGGACAATGTTGCCCTGCTGAAAAGCCGCGGAGTGACCATCGTGGAACCCGATTCAGGCCTCATGGCCTGCGGGACCTCGGGAGAGGGGAGGCTCGCGGACATGCCCCAGCTGCTTGCCCATGCCCTCCGCCTGCTCTGCGAACAGGACATGGCGGGGCAGACGGTCCTTGTGACTCTCGGACCGACCAGGGAGCCCTGGGACGGGGTCCGCTTCTGGTCCAATCCCTCCACCGGCACCATGGGAGCCGCACTCGCTCTCTGCGCCTGGCTGCGCGGCGCCACGGTGCACGCCGTGGCCGGCCCGGGAATCGGCAGCGCGCTTGTCCCAGCCCTGCCCGGTCTCACTCTCCATCAGGTCACCACGGCGCGGCAGATGTTCGCCAGAGCCTCCGAGCTCTGGGATACAGCCAGCATGGGCATGTTTTCGGCAGCAGTGGCCGACTTTTCCCCCAGGCCCTACGGTGCGGAGAAATTCAAGAAGGAGGGAACGGATACCTTCCGCGTCGATTTCGAGGCCAATCCGGACATCCTGCGCACGCTGTCCGAAAAAAAGCGGCCCGGGCAGCGGCTTCTGGGGTTTGCGGCCGAGACTGCTCCGGACATGGAATCGCTCATGGCGCTGGCCAGGAAAAAGCTGCGGCGCAAGGATGTTCACGTGCTTGCGGCCAATCGTGTCAATGCGGCGGGCTCGGGCTTCGGCTCGGCAACCAATGCCATGGCCGTCGCGGGCAGGGACGGCCGCGAGGAATTCTGGCCCGAAATGGGCAAGGCCGATGTGGCCTGGGATCTGTGCTCATGGCTTTTGCATTCCTGACAGCTCACGCGCTGCACCTCAAGAGGAGCGGCATAAGCTACGTGCTCATGCCCGAGGACTGTCCCAAAATCCCGGCCGCCGCTCACGCCATCCGGCAGCAGACAGCCGCGGCCGCACCGGCGGCCAGACAGGGAGCTCCGGCCCCTCGGACATGGCAGCGCCCGACCCGGGAGCAGCCCGCGTACCGCAAGCCCGCAGAGACCTTCCGGCATCAGCCGCAGACGGAAGCCGGCCGCAGTCAGGGGAACCGCGTGCCGCCCGCAGCTCCGCCCCGGCAACGTTCCGGCCAGGAGCAGCCGGGAACCGCAATCAGGCCGCCGGCCGCATGGACAGCCGACTGGCAGACGCTTCTTGCCAGGACACGCCCGGGAATCGTTGGCTGGACCTATTACGGACTCGGCCATGACCTGTGCGGCACCCCCAACACCCAGCGCAGAAGCCGTCTGACCGAACTCATCGGCTATCTCGGCATGCCCGCCGGCACACACACGTTCTGGCCCGTGGGACTTCCCGGCATGGACGAGGACGGGAACCTGATTCTCAAGCCGTGCGAGGACTGCTTCTGGCACGGTCTGCGCCGGCTCCAGTCGCGCGTGCTCATAGTCATGGGCAGCCCGGCCGCGAGAGCCATCGGCATCAGGGAGCGCATACAGCCCATGAACCCTCTTCGGGCGTACAACGGCGTGCGGCTGCTGATCACATGGGATATCGATCTGCTTGATGACGAAACCCGGATGATCAGCACAAAGACGTACCTCAGCCGCATGCTGAACACCCTTCTCTGACCAATGACCTCCGCGGCCACCCGTCCGCTCCTGCGCGCTGCAGACTCCCGAAGTCCGCGTCAAAAACGATCAACCCCTTCCATCTCATCTGCCATGTTCGCACTCTGCTTTATGTTCCTCGGCATGTTCGCGGGCTACCTCCTGAGACACAGCCCTGTCTCCGCCTGGATCTGCCGGCTGGTCATGCCCTGCATACTGGCCCTGCTTTTCTGCATGGGCTTTCTTATCGGCGGCAATGACACCATCATGGACAATCTGCACACCCTCGGCCTGCAGGGGGCCGCGCTCGCCTGTGCAACTCTTGTCGGCAGCGTCATTGCGGTTCTGGTCATTGTCCGGCTTTTTCCGGACACGCTGAAGAACAGCTCCATCCTGCCGGGACAGCCTTCCGCGGACCTGGAGACAGCTGCCGGAGCAGAATCCCGAACGGCGGAAAGGCGGGACCGGCAGTGAAATCCTCCCTCCTCATCATTCTCTTTTTCTGCCTGGGTGTTGTCTGCGGCCGCGGCCATCTTCTGCCGGAGGGATTCATCACGGACGGCAAGACAGTCTACCTGCTCTACTGTCTCATGGGCTGCGTCGGCGTCTCGCTTGGCTGCGACAGACGCCTGCGCGAGATACTCTACGCGCTCAAACCCAAAACCCTGCTCTTTCCCCTGGGCACCACCATCGGGACGTTTCTGGCCTCCGCGCTGGTGGCCCTCGCGCTGCAGGAGCCGCTTTCGCACTGTCTGGCAGTGGGCTCGGGCTTTGCCTACTACTCCCTCTCGTCGATTCTCATCAGTCAGCAGATAGGCAGCGAGCTCGGCACTGTCGCGCTCATCTGCAATGTGCTGCGCGAGATACTGACCCTGCTGCTGGTGCCCGCTGCCGCCAGATTTCTGCCTCCGCCTGCCGTCATAGCCATGGGCGGAGCCACCACCATGGACACGACCCTGCCGCTTATTGCCCGGACGCTGGGGCCGCAGTGGGCCTTTGTTTCCGTGACCCATGCCGTCGTGCTGGACTTCAGCGTGCCTTTCTGGGTCACGTTCTTCTGCTCGCTCTAGGCAAAATCTTCCGGGAACCTATATCTGGCATACGGCCCCAGAGCATCCCTTAGGCAGGCCGAGCATGCCTGCCCCAGACCACGCAATCAGGAGACAGAACATGGCCCCCCGCTTCCGCTCTCAGAAGAACACCCTGCGCACCCTGCTTGACGCGCCCGACTGGCGCTCCAGCCTTGATACCGTAGCCGAAGGCGGCATCTCCTATGTGGGACCGCTCATGAGCTTCCTGCTGTACGAGCCGATGCCCCGTCTGCGCGCCGCCGTCGCCCTGGGGAGGGTGACAGCCCGCCTCTTCGAGACGGCGCCCGAAACCGCCCGCGATGTGGTCCGGCGCCTGAACTGGCGCATGTCCGAAGAATCCGGCAACATCGGATGGGGTGTTCCCGAAGCCGTGGGAGAAATACTCTCCCAGCACCCGAAGCTGGCCAGAGAATATTACAAGATTTTTTTTTCGACCATTCTGGACCTGGGCTTCGATGACAACTATGTGGACAACAACGTTCTGCGCCGCTCCTGCTTTTTTGCCATAGGGCGCTTTGTCCGGGCCTGTCCCCAGTACGGCGAGGAGGTCCGCGCCCTGCTGCGCCGCGGACTTGATGACGAAGACCTTCCCTGCCGCGGCTATGCGGCCTGGGCGCTGGGCATGCTCTCGCCCTCCCTGAACGATGCGCCCGCCCTGCGGAGGCTGGCGGACTCCGTCACCGGCGCGGTCTGCGAACTGACGGACGGAGACAGACTTGTCGTCCGTTCGCCGGAGGAGCTTGCCAGAGACACCATGCAGAGACGGAACTGTCTCGACAGCGACTGATCCGCGCCGACTGGTGTCCAGCGACGC
>JAUNSE010000420.1 GCA_030539415.1 Desulfovibrionaceae bacterium | reverse complement strand
AGGCTTCACATTCAGGGGGCGGTCCGCCCGCTCCGAATACTGGTGGGTGGCCCTGCTGACCGTCGCGCTCGGCTTTGTCGTGTCCATCGCGGGCATGGGCTTCGCCTTTTCGGCCAGTTCCGACGAGGGCACGCTCGGAGCGCTCGGCGTCCTCTTCCTGGTGCTTGTCGGCATCAGCCTGCTCCAGCTGCCGGTCGCCGTGCGCCGCTTCCATGACCGGAACATGACCGGCTGGTGGTATCTGCTGCTGGCCATCGTGCCCTCGCTGCTCGGCGTCATCGACGAGACCATGGGCTCGGTCTGCCAGATGGCCGGCTCCATCGCCTACATCGTGATCTTCTGTCTGCGCGGCACTGTCGGCCCCAACCGCTTCGGGGACGACCCGCTCGAGCCGGGCTTCTACAGCCGGTTCGGCATCGGCGCGCGGCCCGCCGCGTCCGGAGCCGCCGAGGCCGGCGCCCGTCCCGCGGCCAGTCCTGCCGGCGAGTTCGAGTTCGCCCCGGCCGGAGCGCCGGCGGCCGGACAGAAGCCCGCGCAGCAGACCGCTGCCGCGGAAGGGCAGGCCTGCGTCTCCCCCTTCCCGCAGTGCAATCAGCAGGGCGGAGCTCCGGTGGTCCGGACCAGCAATGTCCACGGCTATGCCGGCACGACTCCGGCCGAGCCGGACGGCGCCCCGACCGCCTCGGACAGCGCTCGCGGCGCCGCGGAGGAGGGAAAGGCCGCGCCCGGGTCCTCGTGCCCGGCCTGCGGGGCCATGCCCCAGACCCAGCAGAGTCAGCAGATGCCGGCCGGCGGACGAGCCGCCAGCATGATGCAGCAGCAGTAGGCCAGGGCGGACGCGTCCCGCGGAACAGTCTCCCGCGAAGCGGACCGCAGTCCGCTGTCGGGGATGATATTTTTGAACCTGAGCCGGCATTCGCAGACACTTCTGGCGGATGCCGGCTCGTTCTGTCTCCGGGCAGGCGGACCGCAATCCGCATATCTCGTTGCCGGACGGATTCTGGACGGATTTTTGAACAGATTCCGATATGTTGACAGGGCGCAGCTCCGTCCTGTAGAGAAATTCAAAGCAAGTAACCGGCATCGCGCAGGGATCCCGGGCAGTCCTGCCCGGGGCTGCCTGAAGGTGCCGCGCCCGGAGAAGGGGCCGCAGGGCAGAAAAGCGGCAGCCCGGGGAGCCGGTGAGGAACAAACCATGAGCATTCGCAAAGCAGCCGCCTGCCTTCTTGTTTTCTGTCTGTGCGCCGCGCTGGCGCAGGTCTGCACGGTTCGGGAGGCCGCGGCCAGGAGCCTGTACTTCAGCGGAGACGTCGAGGAGGACGTCAGCGCCTTCATGGCGGACAGTCTGTGGAAGGACGCCTTCATGCGCGCCGACGAGCTCGCTCAGTACGCCGGGCTGCGCAAAAGCTACGAGACACTGGCCAGGGAGTGCTCGTCCGTCATCAACAGAAATCTGCGGGACATCGAAATCGAGGAGATGAAGAATGCCTTCGCCCTGGCCTGCTCGCTGATGTTTGACAGCATACTGCTGCGCGAGGCGCTCGAGGCCGGCGCGGCGCCCGAGGACCGCTCCGCGAACGAGCAGTTTCTGCGCACGCACGAAACATGCGCCATGACCGTCATCAATCCGGCCGACGCGGGCAGGGAGATCGCCGCCAGAATCGGCATGAGCGGGGAGCAGGGCCAGGTCCTGCTGAACCGGCTGGTCCGCGTCTGGAGCGAGGTCATGCAGGGCATCTGAAATGCGGCGCCCGCGCGCCGCGCGAAAGAAAAGCGACAAGGAGGATGATTTTGACATGCTGAAGCAAACGCGTCTGCTCTGGCCGGCCCTCGCGCTGGCCGTATGCACCCTTGTCTTCTGCGCCGCGGACGGCCTGTGCGCCGAGACCCGCTTCGGCCAGGACCCGGAACGCAACGCCAGGCTCTTCACGAACCGGGCGGGCTGGAAGGAGATGCTGCTCAGGGACGCAGACCGCTACTACCGGGAAGGGATGCGGGCCTGCTATCAGATGCTGAAGGCGCGCTACGTGAAGGTGAAGGACACCCCCCTGAACAGGACGGCAGTGCGCGACATGCAGGAACTCTTCTCCATGAACTGGATCCTCATTCTGGATATCATGAACACGCATCTCTCCATGGAGTCGCCCAAAGCCACGACGGCCGACCGCAGGGCGGGGGAGAAGATCATGAAGGAGCACGAGAAATATATGGAGAGCCTTGTGCATGTGGCCGATGTCGAGGCCTTTGTCCTTGGGCGGACAGGCATGGACGAGGCGCAGTACGACGCGCTGCAGAACTATCTCATCGACATCTGGAAGAGGAACGTGCGGGGCTGGTAGCCCCCGTCCGCGGCCGGGAGGGCCGGCGCGGAAAGACGGACAACACCTCGGAGCGCCGGCTCCGCGCAACCCGGACAGGGAGGAAGCATGACCGGTTTTGTCAA
The DNA here is from genome assembly GCA_030539415.1 of Desulfovibrionaceae bacterium. Taxonomy (GTDB): domain Bacteria; phylum Desulfobacterota; class Desulfovibrionia; order Desulfovibrionales; family Desulfovibrionaceae; genus Desulfovibrio. The sequence continues at coordinate 73 of JAUNSE010000420.1, read as the reverse complement.
TGCCATCGTGCAGTTTTTCAGGAAGAACTACCATCTCAAGGGCCGCTCGTGCCGGTCGGAGTTCTGGTGGATC